>NZ_CP186540.1:300000-600000 GCF_049389645.1 Alkalibacterium sp. f15 | reverse complement strand
GAAAGCGGCTCAGTTGATTCATAAAGGTCAAACCGTTCATATGGACATCGGAAAGGTTAAAACGAGCTCCGAAGATAAGTTTTTCATGAATATAGGCGCTGCCGGCTTCTTGACGGAAGTGACCTATGAGGTCCCGGCTAATATGAAATCTCTCTTTGGGTCACTCGCTTATTTTGTAAAAGGGGCAGAACTTTTGCCGCGAGTCGGTAAGGTCCCCGTTAAAATAACCTATGATGATGGTGTTTACGAAGGGGTAGCTTCCTTAGTGTTCGTGGCATTGACCAATTCAGTTGGCGGATTTGAAAAAATCGCACCGGACAAGACATTGGGCGACGGACAATTCACGCTGATCATTGTCAAAACAACGAACATTGCTGAAATATTGAGACTGATCACGATGCTCATGAATGATGGTAAACACATCCATCATCCAAAAGTCTTGTATAAAAAAACGAGTTACGTCAAAGCCGAAACGCAGAACAAGCAGCAACTCATGATCAATATTGACGGTGAATACGGTGGTGACGCCCCAGCTGAATTCAGTATGTACCAGCAGCATTTGGAAATCGTCACTGATTTGGATCGTATGCACCTATCTATCAACACACATGACTTGATGACTGAAGAAAAAGAAGAAGAATTCATAAAACAGGTCTCAAAATTAGAAAACAACGGAGAAGAATAATTGAAGCGCACAGTTTGGACTGTGCGTTTTAGCATTTCACTTCCAACCTGTATAATCTAAAAGAGACAGTAAAGCAATCTAGAACGAAAAAGGAGAATAAAATGAGTAATAGCAAGGGAAATTTCGAAGCACCAGTAGAAAAAAATGAGACGTATCAAGGCGAAATCATCGATCTGACACATGAAGGACTCGGTGTAGCCAAGATAGAGCACTATCCACTATTCATTGAAGGAGCACTTGTCGGTGAAACTGTAGAGTTCAAAGTAATTAAAATTGGAAAGTCTTTCGGTATTGGGAAACTGACAAAAATTATTGGTCAAAGTCCAGACCGCGTGGAAATCACCAATAAAGCCTACACTCAAACAGGCACGATGCCTCTGCAACATTTATCATATAAAGCACAACTGAAGTTCAAAAAGAATCAGATTGAAACTGTTCTGCAAAAAATCGGGAAATTACCAGACGTTAAAGTCGAGGACGTCATTGGCATGGAAAATCCTTTCGGTTACCGTAACAAAGCCCAAATACCTGTACGAAAATACAACGGGAAATTGGAAACCGGCTTTTTCAGAAAGAACAGCCATGACCTGATACCTATGGAAAATTTCAAGATCCAGGATCCAGAGATCGATAAAGCCGTGGTAGTGGTCCGTGACATCATGCGTAAGTATAATGTTAAACCATACAATGAAAAAGAAAATATCGGGAACCTGCGCCACATCATTGTTCGCCGTGGTTACCATACCGGAGAACTGATGATTGTCCTGGTCACCCGTACTGCTAAACTGTTCCCACTCAGCAAAATTGTTCCGGATATCCTTGAGGCACTCCCTGAAGTGGTCAGCATTATCCAAAACGTGAACCATAAACGGACGAATGTTATCCTCGGTCAGGAAGTCATTGTGCTTCATGGTGAAGACAAATACCGTGATAAATTGCTGGGTCATACATTTGAAATTTCCCATCGTTCTTTCTTCCAGGTCAATACTGTACAAGCAGAAATCCTGTACAGCAAAGTATTGGAATTCGCTGAACTGACTGGAGAAGAAACCGTGATCGATGCCTATAGTGGTATCGGAACGATTACTTTGGCATTAGCTGAAAAAGCTAAAAAGGTTTATGGTATCGAACTCATCGAACCGGCTGTCGAAGATGCCAAACGCAATGCTGAACTCAATGGTATTGAAAATGTGACGTATCAAGTCGGAGCAGCCGAGGAAGTCATGCTGGAATGGAGCAAGCAAGGCCGCAAAGCGGACTTACTCGTTGTCGATCCTCCAAGAAAAGGACTCGAAGGACAGTTCATCGATGCCGTACTGGAAATGCAGCCGGAGAAAATGATTTACGTCAGCTGTAACCCATCGACCCTGGCACGCGATCTGGCCTTATTGGTTGAAGGTGGCTACACTGTCGAGAAAGTACAACCAGTGGACATGTTCCCACAAACAAGCCACGTGGAAAGTGTTACTCTGTTAACTAAAAAATAATTTTATAAGCCCCAGAAATAGCGTATGACGCTATTTCTGGGGCTTATATTTTTATTGGTTTTATAAAAATCCCCAGTATATCAATATGAAAAAAATACAGGTAGATTGGTCTGAAAGATATTACTCTTTCATTCACACGATGTTGAAATCACTAAAAATAGTAAGTCTTTGATATTAAGAATTGAAAAATATTAGCATTTATTAAAAAATTATCATTTACTTTATGGTAGCCCAGAGTATAGACTTCACTGCTATTTATTCAGGAAGAGCATCTTTATAGATGTGCGTTTTAGAAATTGAATTTCATTTTGAAAAGCGTGTATTCTTATTCATGGAAATTTTTCAAATTTGACCACAACAGGTGTGATAGTCAAACGATTTTTAATTCTCTAATAGGTCAATAATAACTTTAGCACAATCTTTAGCGCCATTTTCAGTTTGGATTTTAACACCTATTTCTTTTGCCTTTGCTATGATATCCGGTTGAGAAGCTGCTATGAGAGCATCAGCCAAGTTATCGACAGTTAATTTTTTTACATTTATAGGTTTGACACCAATTCCGAGGTCATAAGAACGATGAGCCCAGGCAAATTGGTCGTTAGAGAATGGAATAATAACACTTGGAATACCAGCATTAAATCCTGCAGCTGAGGTACCTGCACCACCATGATGACAAACAGCTGAAACATGATTAAAAAGCCAGGCGTGAGCGATGCTATCAAGTGCATATATGTCATTGGTTAGATTATCAGGTCTACCAAAACCACAAATAATAGCTCGTTTACCACTTTTTTTTATTGCGTTTACGACTATGCTGCCTAGTTCAGAATGTTTTTTCATCATAGACATACTTCCAAAACCTATATAGATCGGTTTTTCTCCTGCTTCAATGAAATCTACTAAGGACTGATTGGGTCTAAAGTCATCTTTCTCCTCTACAAACCAATAGCCATTTTGATGGATATGTGAATTCCAGTCTGCAGGTCTTTTAAATATATAATTACTACAGGAAATGAGAGCTGGCTGATTAGCTTGATTATGGTATTCATAGGGAGCACCATAATCAATTGGTAATCGACCGAATTCCTTTTTCCAAAACGATTTAGCGGAATCTTTTCCCGCCATCCACAACATACCTTGTATCATTAAATAGCTTATTTTGTTATTGATCATAGTTGGTTTTGATTTGCCATACATAACTACAGACAAATATTGTTTAGTTTTATGCATAGGAAATGGTGATGCAAGTACAGCTGGTATGCCAAGTTCTTTAGCGGCAAAATAGCCGATAGTCAAACCTGGATGATAAATAATAAGTTCGCTATTTTGACAGGCTTGATAATATTCTTTAGTAGTAAAATCACCGTAAGCTTTCATTTTATTAAAAGCTAGCAGCATTTTGAGGGGATTGTCTGCAGAACCAGCTTCTTCCAACATTTTTGGATCAATTTTTAAAGCATTCATATCTACTTCAATTGAATAATAATCAATATCGTAACTGGTCACAAATGTTTTGAACTCTTTTGGACCTGAAATACGTACTTCTTTTTTATATTTCTTTAGCTGTTGTGCAAGGGCTATATAAGGTTGAAAATCACCGCGTGAACCGGCGCATAATATTGTAATCATAGGTTCTCCTTTCAAGAAGGGATATTAAAGTTTGTTTAGTTCGACAACTTGTTGTATGGTTTAATAATATACGGTAAAGAACACCAATACAATCAACAATCTTAGTCAATGTGTCGGATTAATATACTAAGGAGAACCTAATGAATAAAAAACAACCTGATATAACCATGATGACAAAACAAACCATAAAAGATTCATTTTGGGAGCTATATAAGGAAAAAAAGATTGAGAAAATAACAGTTAAGGATATTACATTAAAAGCTGGATACAATCGATCTACTTTTTACGCATATTTCACAGATGTCTACGACGTACTTGAGCAAATTGAAGAAGAATTAATGCCAGTAAAAGAAGATTTACCAGTAATAGATACATCTAGGGAGCATAGCCCTGATTATTTCGAAAATATAATTACAATATACGAAAAGAATAGTGCTTATTATTCAGTTTTATTAAGTGAAAACGGAGATCCACGTTTTGCACATAAGTTGAAAAACGTTTTTAAATCTATGATGATGGAAGATATAGAAAATCGCGTAAATATTTCACCAGTAGAGATGGATTATGCTTTAGAATTTTTAGTTGGAGCTACCCTATCAACAGTAAAACATTGGTTTGATCAGGATAAGAATATTCCAATGCAACAGCTTATGCCTTTGATGTATAAGCTGATGGATAATCGATTTGTTCAGGAATTGGATACAGACATGGAATTGTAGATCAGAAATCATTTCACTGATTTTAATCGGATTATGATTGTTTTTAAGCCATTGAAAATCAAATTAAAGAACTTTTAAAAGCAAAATAGGTTTCCCAACCAGAATCAGCCGATTAATGCAAAGTCACTAGACAAACCATTAATGAAATGGTTAAAAAATGTGATAAAAGAATATCATATACTAAGAGTAGTGAGATAAATCATTCCAATTATACATTGTTATTGTCTGTTTCTAAGATTATAATATGTATAGAGATTTCAAATTTATAAGATAGAGAAAAGTATTTATCCAAGCATAGATGAAAGGAAAAAATCATGACCACAATGAAAGATGTTGCTGTAAAAGCAGGAGTAGGATTAGGTACAGTTTCCAGAGTAATAAACAATGCTGGTCCTGTTAAAGACAGCACAAGAAGAAAGGTAGAAAGAGTCATTAAAGAATTAAACTATCAGCCTAATGAAGCAGCTCGTAATTTTAAAATGCAGCAATCTCTATCGATTGCGTTAATTGTCCCGACGGTATGGCATCCATTTTATTCGGAGTTTTCTTACTATGTAGAAAGAGAGTTATTAAACAATAATTATAAGACCATCCTTTGTAATTCTCAAAACGAAGTGGAAAGAGAAATACAATATATTACTATGCTGCAAAAAAATAAAATTGATGGAATTATTGCTATCACCTATAGTAAAGAAATAGACCAATATGTAACAAGTAATTTACCCATGGTTAGCATTGATCGACATTTTACAGAGGACGTAGTGAATATTACAAGCGACCATTATAGTGGCGGATTTTTAGCAGCTTCTGAATTAAGCAAAAGAGGTTGTAAACATATTGGGTATATTGGCAGTGTTTCCAGCATAAAGAATGAGTCGATGCTTCGAAGAAAGGGATTCGAAGATTATGTTAATAACGCTAAAGTCTTGTCAAGTGTTCATGAAGTCATCGAACCAGTGAAAGATCTTTCGAAAGTGATCGTTTCTTTTCTGGAAGAAAATCCAACAGTCGATGGTTTATTTTGTATGAACGATAAGTGGGCAATAGAAGCGATATCTGTATGTAAAAATATGAACAAAAAAGTTCCTGAAGATATCCAAATCATAGGATTTGATGGGGCTAAAATGAGTAAAGACGCCAGTGTCTCTCACTCAACTATTGAACAACCAATTCAAAAGCTAGCCAAGACAGCTGCACAAAGCTTGATTAAATTAATCAATGGAAAAGAAGTAGAACGACGGATCATTTTACCAGTAAAATTTAAAGCAGGGAATTCGACAAAATCACTTGACATAAAAACAGAATTAACGTAAGATGTGCATATAGAAATAAATGTTTATCTTTAAAAAGTGGAAACGTTTCAATTCTGATGAAGGCGCTCTTATCGGCGCTTTCTATTTCAAACAAAGTGGAAACGTTTCCATGTTTTTTAATGATTGGGATTCACAATTATAAGGAGGAATACTAATGACAAAGGATGCAAGAATTACAGCTCAGTTAGTTTTAGAGGCATTGGGTGGAAAAGAGAATATTCAGACTATGACGCATTGTGCAACTAGATTAAGAGTGGTTGTAAAATCGGATCAAAAAGTAAACAAAGAAAAGATTGAAGATATTGAGGGAGTTAACGGATACTTCTACCAAAGTGGTCAGCATCAAGTTATTTTAGGAACCGGTTTTGTGAACAAAGTCCATGCAGAACTTTTGAAAGATGGAATTGAAGAAGGGAATTTTAAAGAAGCTGCAAATCAAAAGTTGTCTAAACCTCAACAGTTCGTGAAAGCTTTGGCAGATATATTCATTCCAATTATTCCAGTATTGATTGCTACTGGATTGTTGATGGGTGTAAGAGGCTTACTTGTAAACGGTTTCGGAATGGAGTTTTCAAATGAACTGATCGTATTGTCACAGGTGTTAACAGATACGGCATTTGTCTTTATTCCCGTGTTAGTTACATGGTCAGCGATGAAAAAATTTGGTGGAACTCCAGTTATTGGTATGGTCTTAGGATTGATGTTAGTTGCGCCGCAACTTCCAGATAAATGGGCAGTAGCCTTTGGGGAAGCACAACCACTTGTTTTATCTATATTTGGATTTGATGTAGCGGTCACAGGTATGCAAAGTTCGATTTTACCAGCTATATTTATCGGGTGGCTAGCAGCAACACTTGAGAAGAAATTTAGACAATGGGTTCCAGAGGTTTTGGACTTAATTCTTACACCCTTTTTAACATTGTTTACTTCTCTTATTCTGGGATTAGTTATATTCGGACCGCTTATTATGTTTGCGGAGAGTATTCTGACAAACCTTATTATGTTTTTCTTTGAACTACCTTTTGGTATTGGTGGCTTTGTTTATGGTGGGTTGATTCAATTTCTTGCTGTCACTGGCATGCATCACACAATCGTACCAATTGAAGTCAGCATGCTTACTCAAACCGGAGTCAACATTATTAATCCTATTGGGACTGCTGCCATTGCTGGACAAGCAGGCGCAGCATTAGCTGTTGTATTAGCTCAGAAAGACAAGAAGAAAAGAGCTACAATGTTTTCATCTGTAATTCCGGCATTTTTCGGCATTACTGAACCATTGATGTTTGCAGTAAACTTACCTAAGGGAAGCCCATTTTTGTTTGGTTGTCTAGGTGGAGCAGTTGGTGGAGGACTTGCATCTATTTTAGGAATTGCCGCTACTGGTACTGGAGCAACAATGTTGCCTGGAATGTTACTTTATATCGGTGATGGATTACTACTTTATATTTTAGTGATTTTAGTAGCATTATTTACTGGATTTATTACAACAAAACTGGCATTCAAAGAAAAGAATGTTTCAACACAAACCTCAACTGTTTTATAAATAGATAATAGAAGACGGGAAGGGAGAGAGTAATCTTCCTTCTTTTAATTCTGATTAAGGGAGAAGCAACTATGATAGATTTTACAAATCGAAAAAATCGATTTTTGAACCTGATCGATGTTCCAAAGACTTATATAGAAAATATAAAGGAAAAGACAAAATCGGATGCTTATTATCCGACCTATCATGTCGCACCTCACCACGGTTTATTGAATGATCCTAATGGACTTTCGTTTTACAAAGGAGAACATCACATTTTTTATCAGTGGTTTCCATTAGGGCCAGTTCATGGGTTGAAACATTGGTATCATGTCTCGACTAAGGATTTTGTTCATTATTGTGATCACGGCATTGCAATGTATCCCGATCAAACCTATGACTCTTACGGCTGCTATTCAGGCAGTTCGCTTGAAGTTGAGGGGGAGTTGTTTTTATTTTATACAGGAAATCGGAAATCAGAAAAAGGGGGATTTAATCAGTCACAATGTTTAGCCAAGATGGATAGCTCTAACCTTGTGAAAAAGATTGGAGTTATAGTGGATAGAGATGAGACTGTCTTTACTGAGAATTTTCGTGACCCAGTGGTTTTTCAAAGAACTAATCATTCTTTTTTATTAGTAGGAGGAGAAACGATAGACAATCAAGGAGCGCTTGCTCTATATAAAGGCGAAACGTTCTATGATCTATCTTATCAAGGAAATATCGATATCGGAATAAATGATTTCGGACACATGTGGGAATGTCCAAATTATTATGAGCAAGGAAAGAATGGGGTTCTTATCTTATCGCCACAAGGGATTTCTTCTTTCAGTAAGTATGATTTAAAAAATGTTTTTTCAGTTGTGTACTTTGTAGGAGAAAAAATAGATGTGGAAAATAACATGTTTAAAAATGATGGATTCATTGAATTAGATAAAGGATTTGATTTTTATGCTCCGCAAACCTATGAGGATGAGAAAGGTCGCAGGATTCTAATTGGTTGGCTGGGTAATTCGAAAAGTGAATACCCAACCGATAAAAATGGGTGGGCCCATATGCTGACAATCCCAAGAGAGCTAAAAATTAAAGATAATGTCCTTTTTCAAGAACCAGTTATTGAATTGAAAGACCTTAGAGCTTCTTCACATAATTTTGAAAGAGAGATTCGTCTGATCTCGGGTTCATTCGAGCTAGAATGTGAAATTCAAGATGAATTTGGTATTACGTTACAAAATGATGAGGGAGCAAACATCACCTTTTCTTCAAATGGAGAAGAATATTGTTTAGACCGTTCAAACATGTCTGAGTTGTATGCAGAGAGGTTTGGAACAGAGCGATATGCAATTAGAAAAATTAAAGAGAAGCATAACGTTAAAATATTTGTTGATCAATCCAGTATGGAAATATTTTGTGACAATGGGGAAACAGTATTTACGACTCGATTCTTTATTAAAGATTTATCCCACTTAACTGCATATGGAGTGAAGGGAAAGCTGCACTATTTATCCAGCCTGCAGGTGACATCAACAAGATAAGTTATAATAATCAATACTTCCTAAGCAAAAAAGAGTATTGAAATTTGCTGAACTTACTGATAATTGTAAGTGGAGACTGTCGTACTGCTTGAAAAAATATAAAGTATTGAACTCTAGAAATTGTGATTATATTTCTAGAGTTCAATACTTTGCGAACAAAGAACTGTAATTATAATTCTATTGTGTAAATAATTGTGATAATAAATTGGGTAATGAGAGTTTTATTGAGAAAAAAATTAGATTAAAAAAACATTTGTTGGTATATTGTGGAATTAGCAATAATTAGAATGGTTGATATATTAATTTGTTTAATCAAAAATTCGGTCATGACATGAGGACCATAATTTAGAGAGATTAATCTTTTATAGATATGTAAAGATATAAAAGGTTGAGTGTATATTATAAAAAATATATAGTACAATGATTATAATGAAAACAATGAAGACTACAGTCAGTAGAAGAACTATAATCGACCAAAATAATGGAGGTTTATTATGAATAAATATATTATCACAACTGAAAGTGGTTCAGATCTATCTAAAGAAATAATCGATCGCTACAATATACAAGTCATTCCGATGCATGTGACAATGGGAGATCAAACGTATTCTGATGGTAGTTTTGAAGTTCAGAAAGCTTTTGATTATTATGAAAAAACAGAAAATCTACCTAAAACATCAGGTACTTCTCCACAAGATAATGCCGAGGTTTTCAAGCGAATTTTTGCAGAACATCCCGATGCATATATAATCCATATTGGATATTCTGCAGTAACAACTGTTTCCTTCAATGCAGCAAATATTGCAGCTCAAGATTTTAAAAACATCTACCTTGTAGACTCCAAGCATGTATCTATCGGAGCAGCTGCTGTTGTTAAAGCAACAGCTCAATTCATTGAAGATAATCCTAATACAAGTCCTGAAGCAATTATTGCTTTTGTCGAAGATATTAGAGAACGCACCCATATGGCTTTTTTGCCTAAAACACTGCAATATTTAAAAGCTGGCGGCCGGGTCTCAAATCTGGCTTTTCACGGGGCAAATTTGTTGAAAATTCAGCCGTCAATTATATTAGAAAATGGCTCCTTGGTATCTGGGGCGAAATACCGTGGATCCTTTGATAACTGCTTGAAAAAGATGGTTAATAATTTTTTCAAGAGCTATAACATCGACCCTGATAGCGTACTAATAGTAGGTGCTCCGGGTGTTGAAGACAGTCAGAAAGAGATGATTTTCGAATTGCTGAGAGAAAACGGTATTCAAAAAGCCAGCTGGATGAAGGCGGGTGCTGTGATTTCAAGTCATGGAGGTCCTGGAGCAATTGGCATCGCAGGGATTGAAAAAATCGCTGATTAAAGTGTAAAGATTTTGAATGAAGATAAAGAATAAGCGAGACATTCCATAAAGAGCTATGCTCAAGAAGTGTCTTCTTCTTCGGTTATTGACCGTGCAATCAGTTGGATCAAAATAATGAGGGACTAAATGTTATTATTTATATCATTTTTAATTAAAATATTTAGTTTAGTTAGCTAATACCTTTTGCTATAGAATAAAAGAATACTAAGTTTCACACTAAAAAAAGAGTGTTTTTTAGTGTGGATTCTTTTTATACTGGTGTTACGGAAAAGAAGTTCCGACATCGGATCTTTTTAGGTAGTGGCAGCTAAAGTGTATCCGCTAAAATAAAGCAGTACTTAGAGTAACTAAAAATGAGCGATGTGTACTTAAAGGGGTATCGTCATATGAAAATAAATAGAAAAAGTGTATTCTTGATTCTTTTAATCTCAATATCAGCTTTAGGTATGAGTGTCATAGACGGATTTTTCCAATTGCCATATCTATACAAATCTATTTTGAAAATATTTCTGTTCTCAGTTGTTCCGATGGGGTACTTTCTTAAGTATAAAGATCAGTATAGTCGTTTGAAAAAACTGTTTATTCCTAGAAAGTCAGATCTTATATATGCATTTTTATTGGGTGTTGGAGTATTCTCTGTTATCCTAATTGCGTATATTATTTTAAAAAACCATATTGATTTATCAATAATTCGTGAGTCTTTAACTACCAATATTGGTGTCACTGAACATAATTTTGTATATGTTGCTATTTATATCTCTCTAATTAATTCTTTGCTGGAAGAATTTTTCTTTCGTGGTTTCGCTTTTTTAATTTTGAAGGAAAACACTAGTCGCCTCTTTGCCTATGTATTCAGTTCTTTATTGTTTGCATTGTATCATGTAGGTATGACAAGTGGATGGTTCCATTGGAGTATTTATTTGTTAGCCATGACTGGACTCTTCGCTGGGGGCTGTATCTTTAATTTTTTAAATGAAAAGTCTGAGAATATATATCCATCGTGGCTTGTACATATGTTTGCAAATTTTGCAATCAACACCGTTGGGTTTATCTTATTTGGTTTGATTTAAGGACTCCTATCGCAAATAGAAACGATAAGGAAGAGGTGTATAAGAATGAAAAAATTCAGTATGTTAGGTCTGTTTTTAGTGATTCTAGTTTCTGGATGTGCTGATACTAATGAAGCACCAGTTACAACTGACCCGGACATCACTTCGAATGGACAGGTAAATGATGGGCTGGGAGAACAGGAAGAAGAGAAAGAACCGGAAGTAATAAGCGACGAACCAGAGATAGTTACTGAAAACCTCGAGATACCCTGGTCGATTGAAAAAGAGGGAGATACTTTCTTCTTGACAGAGAGACCTGGATATATCACACGAATTGAAAATGGAGAAACTATAAGGCAGGATGTGGAACTGGAACAGGAACTGTCCTTGGTTCCAGAAGCGGGTTTGTTAGGATTCGTCCTCGATCCGGAATTTTCGCAAAACAGCTTAGCCTACGCCTATTACACCTATGAAGCCAGCAATGGACCTCTGAACCGGATTGTTACTTTGCAGTTAGGTGGAGACGTCTGGCAGGAAGAGGATATACTGCTCGATAAAATCCCAAGCGGAAGGGTTCATCATGGTGGCAGACTAAAAATCGGTCCTGATGACATGCTCTATGCAACGACTGGTGATGCATCTACACCTGATATTGCACAAGACACTGAATCATTAGGCGGAAAAATTTTAAGAATGAATCGTGATGGATCGATTCCGGAGGACAATCCCATTCCCGATTCCTATGTTTACAGTTATGGACACCGAAACCCTCAGGGACTTACTTGGTCGTCTGACGGAACATTGTATTCAAGTGAACATGGCAATTCAGCAAATGACGAGGTCAACCTAATTGAAGCCGGTCAAAATTATGGCTGGCCGATCATTGAAGGAGACGAAGAACAAGAAGATATGATTTCGCCTCTCTTCACCTCTGGAAATTCAGACACATGGGCCCCCTCTGGAATGGACTATTACAATGGTAAAATTTATGTCGCAGGGTTAAGAGGGTCTGCTGTTTTTGAATTTGACCTTGAAACCCGTGAGCAGAGAGAAGTGGTATCTGGATTCGGCCGAATCAGGGATGTATTGATAGAAGATGATCAGCTTTATTTCATCAGTAATAATACAGATGGGCGGGGTGATCCAAAAGAGAGTGACGATAAACTGTATCGGCTCTCCATTCAAGATTAAATGAGGTTAAAGTGTGCTTTACAGATTTTTCGGCAATAATAAAAAAATTGGCAAGTACTACTTCTATCTTTGATTCTGTATGCACTATCATCTCGACACATATACAAAGCGTTACTCTGTTAATTAAATAAAAATGTCAAAGCCTCTGAAAATAGCGTATGACGCTGTTTTCAGAGGCTTATTAAATTGAAAGCTTATAAAGCTGTATGGTTAGTATGTAGGAAACTTCTTATGCACACAGCTGTTGAATTAGGTGCTGGTACAATTCAGCATTTCATTGATCATATTAACTTTATGAAAAATGAGAATTACATCACTGCTAATATAATCAAAAATGGGTGGATTCTATTAGGAAATATGGGAATCAGCCTACCTGTAAGATACATTTGGCTCAGAGAGAAGAAGCCGAAATGATAATGAAACGAACTTCGAGTATCCATTGATGATGGAAGATATCAATAATTAAGATAGATTCCTTTTTGGAACCTAAAATCATTTAAAATTTGTATGTTTTGAAAATAGTAGTTCGAGAGTATATTGAGTGAGTTATTTTAAGGAGAAGTCTATAATAATAATAATATATTGTACAAGAATGTTTCTCTTAGTTTGAAAAACATGTTAGTTCACTTGGAGAGTTATAAAAATATCAACAACTGATTCGATAGATCTCTAATTCCATATATTGTTTGCTGTTTTATTGAAAGAGATTAAATGAATTAGTGTTTAGAGTCACTTGCCGAAAATATGATAATACTAATTCTGGCGCCGTCATCGTTTAAAGAAATTGAAATGAGAATATATTTTAAGGAAGGAGAGTAGAATTGAATGAAAACGAATAATTTATCAAAATCAATAGAAAATTCGTTTAGAAAACAAGTGCGAAAAGATAGTAAAATAAAGAATGCTTATTTATTAGTGCATTCGGAAAAAGAAGGTATCCACATAAATATTGCAGAAGGGTCAACGGGTACCATGCCAGCCAACCCGCAGCAGCCAATTTATATGGCTAGTGTAGGAAAATTGTTTACTTCAGCAATTATTGGCATATTAGTTGACAGGGGAAAGTTGTCTTTTGATGATGAAATCACAAAATATCTCGATCATGAATTAACGAATAACCTGCATATATACAATGGAAAGGATTATACTGATGAAGTCAAGATCAAGCATCTGCTAAATCAAACCTCTGGCTTAGCTGATGATTTCAGGCCACTCTTAGGTAAACTTATTAAGGATCAGAATCTAAATATAACGCCCAGAGAAGCAGTTACCTGGGTGAAAAACAATGAAAAACCTCATTTTCCTCCAGGTGAAGGATTTAAATACACAGACACGAATTACCATTTAATAGGTTTAATAATTGAAAGCATCACCGGTGAACCTTTTCATGTTGTATTAAGAAAATACATTTTCGAACCTCTTGATATGAGGCACTCATATATGCACCAATTTTCCGAGCCAATAGAAAGTTCACAATTCCCTACTGCTGATTTTTTTATTGATAAAACCAAATTGAATGATATAAAAGGATATGCCGGCCTTGACTATACCGGTGGAGGCGTAGTGGCTCCCACTGAAGACTTACTAAAATTCATGAAAGCTTTGGTGTCATATCAGATAGTGACAAAAAACATGCTTGAAGAAATGAAGGATAATTGTGTCAGATTTGGATTAGGAATTGATTATGGCTACGGAATTTGGAAGATTAAAACAGTACCCTTGGTCATGCCTGAAAAATTAAATTCCTGGGGGGTTGCAGGGGCAACAGGAGCGTTTATGTTTTATCACCCGGGAAAAGATTCCTATATAATTGGAAGCTTTAATGATTTTTCATATGAAAGAAAAGGTGTTCGATTCATGTTGCTTAATGTAATCAAGCAATTATCAAAGTATTAAGACTAGATTTAAGGGTTAAGATATTTATTTATAATAACCTTCTGAATGCTGCTAAGAGGAAGTAAAGATTATATGTTAAAAAACACACTTGTCATTGAGTTTTAATGAATTGGGTGCAAAAAAATGTTGAATAAAATTATTGGTGTTGAACTAAATACTCTAATAGTCATTAAAATAATGACATATAACCGGTAGATGACATGCTCCCAATATAGTGAAGTAGAAATATAAAAATTCTACTTCACTATATTGGGAGTGCTTTTTTTGATACTTCGTCTTATTTTCAAAATTATATTTAGTAATTCGAATAGTATTGGTGTATTAACTATACTACTGTGGGTGTAATGAACGTTTGATTTTTATGACGAGTATGACAGCACATCGCTGGCATGTCTTAGGAGGGACTTGTAGATCGAGCAACGATTCTATTTAAAGTTTAGTCAAAATAATCGTTCTATTTCCTATATAATGTTAGGATAGATAGAGTAGTCATAGTAAAAAAAGATATAGAGGAGCAAAAAAAGTGAGATTGATTTCGTGGAATATTGATTCATTAAATGCAACATTGACGAGCGATTCAGCACGAGCGGTCATGTCTAGAGAAGTAATGAATAAGATAGTCGAGCAAAATCCGGAAGTTATTGCGATTCAGGAAACCAAACTGCCTCGAACCGGGCCGACAAAAAAACATGAGGGAATATTAAACGATTTATTTCCTGATTACGAGTATGTCTGGCGTATTTCTGAAGAACCTGCAAGAAAAAGTTATGCGGGTACGATGTTTCTATATAAGAATCATTTAAAGCCCAGTGTAACCTATCCGAAAATTGATGCTCCGGATACAATGGATGTAGAAGGGCGTATGATTACGCTGGAATTTGACGATTTTTATGTGACGCAAGTATATACACCCAATGCCGGTTCAGGATTAGTTCGACTAGAAGAGCGTCAACAATGGGATGAAAAGTATGCAGAATACTTAAGCGGTTTGGATGCGAAGAAGCCAGTTATTGCAACAGGGGACTTTAATGTTGCCCATAAAGAAATCGATATAGCTCATCCAGATAGAAATCATCTGTCAGCTGGTTTTACAGACGAAGAGCGTGAAGGATTTACGAAACTTTTGAATAAAGGATTTACAGATACATTCCGGTATGTCAACGGCGATGTGACCGGGCAATATTCCTGGTGGAACCAGCGTGCCAAAACAAGCAAGATCAATAATTCAGGCTGGAGGATCGACTATTGGCTGGTAAGTAACAGGCTGGCTGATAAAGTAAAAAAATCAGACATGCTAGATTCTGGAGAACGACAAGACCATACCCCTTTAGTGCTTGATATAGATATAGATTAGATGTAATACTACAAAAAAAGCTAATGATCCCCTGGAAGTAACTAATTAAGTTATTTCAGGGGATCATTTTTCGATTTATAATCAAAATGTGAAGTAACACTCAATGAAATACAAACAAAACAGAAAAAGGGTTGACTTCTCTCTCCTTTATTGGAATAATTAGACATAACAAAAGAACCTTTAACATCAGTCCCGTGAGACTGAGAAGGAACGTAATAATATAGAGTAGGTCTATCTATATCCTTTTTCTCATACACGGAGAAAGGGTATTTTTTATTTGTTGTGAATCGAGTTTGTGAATAACTGTTTAAGTAGAACCGTTTCAAAATGGTAATTATTCAGATATACATTTTTGTATATCCTGATAAATCGAATCACCAGCACCTTTAAGCAAGTCCTGTGAGGCATGCAAGGTTGTATAGGGATATGTGCACTTAATTTTCTGCACGTCTACCTCTTTGCAGCTTTGCAAAGGGGTTTTTTATGTCTAAAAAATAATAAATGCATACACAACAAAGCTGATACAAGTAGCTTTATAAAATGCCATTTTTAGTTGTAGTTACTGTGAAAATACTGGAGGCTATTGTTAATGAAACTTATAGAGACAAAGATAAAGTCAATTACCGTAATTGCAAAAGATACTGTAAAACTTGATATTCACGTAGATCAAGATCTTCTTGAAACGATTAGACCCGGACAGTTTGTCTATATTCAAATCGGATCCTCAAGTGAGCATATGCTAAGACGTCCGATTTCCATTGCTGATTTAGATAAGGAAGGAAACAAGTTAACACTCATTTACAAAGAACTTGGAGAAGGAACACGAAAGCTGAGTCGACTAAGAAAAGATGATTCACTTAATATGCTCATTCCTTGCGGTAGCGGGTATAGAATCGATCAGCTGGAGATGACACATGCTCTCTTAGTGGGTGGAGGTATTGGTGTACCACCTCTCTACTATTTAGCAAAAAAACTGATAGAAAAAGGGGTTCATGTCACTACAGTCATTGGATTTCAGTCAAAAGAAGATGTCTTTTATGAAGAGCAGTTCCAATGTCTTGGGAAGTGTTATGTGACAACAAATGATGGCAGTTATGGGCATCAAGGCTATGTCACAGATATAATTGAACAGGAGCAACCTAAATTCGACTATTATTTTGCCTGTGGGCCCACACCCATGTTAAAGGCGATTGAGATAAAACTTAAAGATGAAAAAGGATTTTTGTCATTGGAGGAAAGAATGGGATGTGGAATTGGTGCCTGTTATGCCTGTGTAGTTCCGACAAAAGACGAGAAAAGTAATAAGAAGATCTGTCAGGACGGACCCGTATTCCATTCAGGCGAGGTGAAAATATAATGTCTCTAGCAATCGATTTACCAGGATTGAAATTGAAAAATCCCATCATGCCGGCATCAGGATGTTTTAGCTTTGGCCGTGAATTTAGTCAGTTCTATGATTTGAGTGAACTGGGCGCCATTATGATCAAAGCTGCAACGGAACATAAGCGGTTAGGAAATCAGACACCACGTGTAGCAGAAACAAGATCAGGTATGCTGAATGCTATTGGACTGCAGAATCCAGGTGTCCATAAAATAATTGAAAATGAACTACCCTTTCTCAAAAAATTCGATCTTCCTGTCATTGCCAATATTGCCGGCAGTACGATTGAGGAATACGAAAATGTAGCCAAAGCTTTCCAAAAAACTGATCTTATTGATGCAATCGAGTTGAATATCTCCTGCCCAAATGTCAAAGAGGGGGGTGTACAGTTCGGTACGATACCAGAAGTCGCCTATGAAGTCACTAGACGTGTAAAGAAGCATTCTAATGTTCCCGTTTATGTAAAATTGTCACCAAACGCAGCGGATATTGTCAGTATAGCAAAAGCGGTAGAGAGTGCAGGTGCCGATGGGTTGACGATGATCAACACCCTGACTGGGATGAAAATCGATCTCGATAAACGGCGTCCACTGTTGAGTAATAAGGTAGGTGGACTTTCAGGACCGGCTATCAAGCCTGTGGCTATCCGCATGATTTATGATGTATACAAAGCTGTTAATATTCCTATCATTGGGATGGGTGGCATATTGACGCCCGAAGATGTTCTGGAGTTTTTAATGGCCGGTGCCAGTGCAGTTGCTGTGGGTACGGCGAATTTTCAGAATCCGATGATATGCAAAGAATTGATTGACCAACTGCCGGCTACTTTGAAAAAGTATGGATTTGAAAACGTAAAAGAAGCAATCGGGAGCGCACACAGCGTATAGACTTATCTGTTTTCACCAGTTATAAGTACATGGATGATAAATAATTGTTAATCAGATCATCAGAAAGAGTACCTATACATGCGTGTTAAGATTATTAAGAAAATCATATAATTGCGAACCATGGAAAGCTTGGAAATGCAGGGAAATGACAATGTGAAATTGTTCTTTCCCTGCATTTTTTAATGTACTCTTTTTCTACCATGAAATGGAGCTCAATGAATTGATTTTTGACAGAAGTCAGTGGATAATTAAATAAACATAAAGTGACAATGGCCTATTTTTCATTAGTGTAGGAGGCGGAATAATGAAAAGTCGAAAATATAAAATCATTGTCAGTTTGGCTATACTTGTTGTGATTGTTGTTGGAGTCTTTGTGTTTAATAACAATCGTCAGTCTGAAGAAAATCGGGAAGCACAGACTGAAGAGGAAAGTGCTGAATCCCTGATTGATTTTGAAAGCATGACCGATGAGCGACTCACAGCCTACCATGACTTTATTCAAAGTGGAGGACCTCCACCGGACGGTATACCACCTATTGAGGAGCCAATATACGAAACTATGGCAGAAGCAGATATACTCATGGTTGATCAGGATGTTGTTTTTATCGTCGAGGCCGAGGATAGGGTGTTTATTTATCCCCAGCGCATTTTAGTATGGCATGAAATCGTTAACGAAGAATTTAATGGTGAGAAGGTAAGCATTACCTATTGTCCTCTTACTGGTTCAGCCATTGGATATAAAGGAAGTTTTCAAGGAATTGAAACGGATTTTGGTACTTCAGGAAAACTGATCAATAGTAATTTGGTGATGTATGACCGGGAAACCGAGAGCTATTTTCCTCAAATTTTAGGTATTGCTGTGGATGGGGAGTTGAAGGGGCAGCGTTTGGAAGAATTCCCTGTTCTCTGGTCTACTTGGGGAAGGGTGAAGGAACAGTATGACGATGCTCAGGTATTATCGGAAGACACCAGTTTTATCAGAGATTATACTGATGATCCCTATGGTTCCTATGTTGAAAGCAGTGGCTTTTATTATAGTAACGCGTTAATTTATCCGGTAATGTTTGAGAATGACCAATTTCAAAATAAGGAAGTTATGATAGCCGGCCGAGTGGGAGACGAACCCTTTGCGATTCCAAAAAAATCATTAGCCGAGGATAAAATCATCCGTTTCATTCTGGGGGACCATTCCCTTGTAGCTAATTATGATGAAGCACTGGATACCGCAAGGGTTTTTATTGAAGATGAGGAAGAAGAAATCTTTGTCAATTCCTATGATGTCATGTGGTTCGCTTGGTATGCTTTTTTCCCGGAGACGATGGTCTATGAATAAAAAACAGTGGTTTAATAAGTTTCGTAAAATTTGGGAGGATCCCAAGGCGAAATACGTGGGAATCCTTGTGATGGTTCTTTACTTTATCGTTTATCTTATCAGTATCGATCATTTGTTTTTTCAAGAAGGGTCTTTTGAGGTGTTCGTAGTGGACAACCCTCTTTCCAGAATGTTCGTGTCGAGAGCTCCCTACGTTTGGGAACCCGTCGCGGCAATTACTTTTGGAGGCATTAGCTTTTTTCTAGCACCGATGAATCTTTTGCTAGGTATAATCCTTGGAATACTTGTGGGCTCCAACATTATGGTGGCAGTCTTTGCTTACCGCTATCGAAAAACTTGTCGGATCAACACCGGTTATGGATTGCTAGGGACTTTACCCAGTATGTTAACAGGGTTTGCTTGCTGTGCCCCTACTTTTCTTATTGCCTTAGCACCGGCCCTCGGATCTTTTGCGGTATATTTTATCAACCTGCAGCCCTTTTTAATCCCCTTTAGCGTGCTTTTGATGGGGGGCGCTCTATTATGGAGTGTCAAACAGCTTCCCATTTAGTGAAATAAAGGATATGGAGGATAAGCTAAAACCTTTTTATTAGCTTATGGATAGGATAATGTCCGGAAATAAATAACAGCAGCAAATGAATGGAGTCATTGAATTTATTTAAGATTGCTTTATATCAAAGAATAAAGAACAACTGGAACTTTAAATGTTGAGCATATTTACCAGAAAAAAAGCCCGGAACCAGCTGGTATACTCCCGTACAAGTCGAGTGCGAAAATCGGCATTCTAAATCAATGGATATCGAAAGTGTCAACCTGTTGATAAGATAGTAAGTTTATGACCCTTGAGAATAACGTATTTACGTTGTTCTCAGGGGTTATTATTTTCTAGAGATAATGATAAATGAACGTTGATTTGACAGAATGTTAGCTAAAGGTCAATTATTAGCACTGCTATAAAGTTAACCTGTTATTCCTGGGTTAAGCTAAGTAAAGTGGGGACAATGATTAATTTTTTTGAGGAGCTGCCTGATCACAGTGTATTCAACCTTGAAACCTACATCTCTAAATAATTCACCATAAGTATCGGAAACAAAGAAGAGGACGCGTTCTTCACAGGTGACGGTTTCGGCAAAAATCCAGGCACCCTTGCAGCTACCATAAGCGCAACACGCTATTATTGTAGTAAGCGCTAAAGCCGTTAACATCGACGAAGTGCTTGACCTACTTTATTCGCTTAAGGCGTCTTACCGTAACAAGGCTGTGTTCGCCATGAATAATGCCAAAAAATTTAATATCTTTTTTAGAACACATCTTATTGCTAGAATTTCAGGTATAATTCTATTTAGCTATATGGGTGCTCAGCTAGGGCATTACAACAGGAGGTAGTCAATTCGAATTAGCGCAGTTTTGGTTATTGTGATTGGCTTACTTTATCTTTACATAAAACAAATGATTAAAGTTCTTGAATCTTTCTTAAAATGAGAAAACTTCAGATTGATTCTTACAGATTTTAGGTATTCGCTATATATAAATAAAATTATAAAAGGAGAAGACGATTGAAAATCTTAATTACAACTGATCAGTATGCTCCTGATATAAATGGAGTGGTCACATCCGTAGTCAACTTACAGAATGAGTTACAAAAACTAGGACATGAGGTTAGAATACTCACATTGTCAGGGAATAGGAAGTCATCACATATAGATGAAGTTATTTATATTAAATCTACTGGCGTTGGCAAAATCTATCCTAAGGCAAGGCTCGCCTTGTCTATTGACGAGGAATATATTCAGGAATTAGTTGACTGGCATCCAGATATTATCCATTCGCAATGTGAATTCAGTACATTTCTTATGGCACAACGGATAGCAAAGGAAGTTGATGTACCGATCATTCATACTTATCATACTATATATGAAGATTATACTCATTATTTTTCACCGAATAAAAAATGGGGAAAAAAGATGGTTGCAATTTTGACCAAAAAGGTTTTGACTCAAAGTAATTGTGTAATCGCGCCCACAGATAAAGTGCGCTCCTTACTACTTGAATACGGCGTTAAGCAAGAAATACAGGTCGTGCCGACGGGGATAGATTTAGAGAAATTTGAAATTCAGTTGGGAAACACAGCGAAAGAAGAGCTCCGGAGTAAAGTAGGAATCCCATCTAATGACCGAGTGCTTATATGTGTCGGGCGACTAGCAAAAGAAAAAAATCTAGAAGAGATATTATTATTTTTTTCACAACTAAACAGACAGAATATTACTTTACTAATAGTAGGTGATGGACCGCATCGCACAGCATTGGAAGAGCGCGCAATCGAATTGGGTATTTCCAATCAGGTTATTTTTACAGGAATGATTTGTTCACAAGCGGTAAGTTCCTATTACCAATTGGGGGATTTATTTGTCAGTGCATCAAACAGCGAAACACAAGGATTGACTTATATAGAGGCATTAGCCAACGGGGTTCCTGCTCTTTGCAGAGAAGATCCATGTCTGGAAAATGTTATTGTAGATGGTGTAAACGGTTGGAAATATCAATCATTTGAACAGTTCAGAGAAAAGTTAAATGCTATATTAGACAATGAGGGACTACGAGAGCATTTAAGTGAAAATGCCAGAGAAAGTGTTAAATACAACTATTCTTCGACCGAATTTGCAAAGAACGTCGAACAAATTTATCAGAATACGATAAATCTTTATCATGAAAAAACATGAGATACATCTGCATCAAATATTGCGTAATAAATACAATGGGAGTAATCGTTTACCCCGGATGAATTTTGTGTTATTTCATAGGGACAACAAAAATAGAATTATCAAAATTCACAATGATAATTCTACTAGGAAAGCCGTTAGGAATAGCAGCCTAGAGTTATGGGCTAAACGCTGTTTTTTAATGGTTATTTCTGCTGCTCAATTAATTGAAGGAGGAAAAGCATAATGATTCTTAAATGTGTTTATTTTGCATGGTAAGACAAACGAAAATTTTATTGTATTCCGGATCATTGAAGATTGTGGATAAAAGCGGTATTGGACAAGCGGTGCGCCAACAGGAAAAAACATTAAAACTATCAGGTATTCCTTACACTATGGATAGCAGAGATGATTTTGATATTATTCATCTTAATACTATTTTCCCGAATTCCCGAATCATGAGCATATGGGCAAAAAGAAAGGGCAAAAAGATTATTTACTACGCACATTCTACTATGGAAGATTTCGAAAATTCTTTTCGGGGTTCCAATTTGCTTGCACCAATTTTTAAAAGATGGATAATTAATTGCTATAATAGTGCCGATATCATTATTACACCTACCGAGTATTCAAAAATGTTATTAGAGAGTTATGGATTAAAACGCCCAATCTTTAGCCTTTCCAATGGAGTTGATATTGATTATTTTGCACAGAATTATGATGCACGCAAGCGATTCCGTGATAAATACGACTTGAAGGAACAAGAAAAAGTAATCATCTCGGTCGGGCACTATATTGAAAGAAAAGGTATTTTAGACTTTGTAAAGATAGCAGAGCAAATGCCGGAATATCAGTTTTACTGGTTTGGATATACAAACTTGAATCTTGTGCCACATTCAGTAAGGGAAGCAATTGAAAATCCCTTACCAAATCTTCATTTCCCCGGCTATGTAAACAGAAATGATTTGAGAGATGCGTATTGCGGAAGCGATTTGTTCCTGTTCCTGACAAATGAGGAAACGGAGGGCATAGTATTACTTGAGGCTCTCGCTTCTAAGATACCTATATTGGTCAGGGACATTCCTGTGTATGAAAATTGGCTGTCAGATGGTGAAACTGTGTATAAAGGAATTAACAACTACGACTTTAAAGAAAAAATATATCAAATTTTAGAAGGAATCCTTCCAGAGATAACCGAAAACGGATATCGTATTGCTCAACAACGTGATTTAAAAGTAATAGGTAGGCTACTTATGAATATATATAACCAGTAAACCTTATATTTTTATAAAGGCATTATCGAGAAAACCCTTGATTTTTAAAGAGGGATTTCTCGCGTCTCGAACGCCCACTGATGAATGAGCTTAACTGGTTTTGTACATACGCCATGACAACATCCTCAACCCTACTGAAAAAATAGCTTTTCGACCACAGGGACCCTTTCCATAGTTCTTTTTTCGTATCTGGATACAGTCTTCTCCTTGTAGTTGGACTACAAGGAGAGTAAGCAGATTCCCGATGGACCTCTTCCTCGGCTCCATTAGTAGAGAATATCCCAGCACTAGTAACTTCACATATTACCTTTAAACTTATAATATGAGAGGAGTGTAAATATGAAAAAAATAATATTGGTTGTTGTGGTTCTATTGATAAGCTTGTTCACATTCTTGTATGTTCAGTTCCGTGGTGAAATGTCTGTTGCCCGCCAAAGAGTGCTTGAGGAAAGTGTGGTTCTCTCAACAGAATATGGTGAGATAGAGTATGCGGTTGAAGGTGAAGGCCCGGCCGCTCTCCTTATTCATGGAGCCGGAGGGGGTTATGACCAGGGAATGTTGATCGGCAAGAAAGCTCTCGGGGATGGATATAAGTTTGTTTCGGTTTCACGGTTTGGTTATCTGCGCTCTCCTTTCATAGAAGAATCGACGGTAGAGAATCAAGCCGCTATTTACGCCGCTCTGCTTGATCACCTTGAAATCGATCAAGTGGTTATTCTCGGTGCTTCTGCCGGCGGACCATCGGCGCTTCAATTTGCACACGACTACCCCAATCGGAGTAGCGTTTTAGTTCTGCTTTCATCTGTATCCATGTTCATGGGTGATGAGATTCCTATGAGCACAAAAGTTATAAACACTATCCAGAAATCGGATTTCAGCTTTTGGCTAGTGTTAAAAATGTTTCGCTCCCAATTTGCGGAGATGGTAGGCATTCCACAACATTTATATGAGGAACTCAGCCCTGAAGACCAACAATATGCAGATAATATTCTAGACTTTATGCACCCAATGAGCCCCCGGAGCCCAGGAAACATCTATGAAGCTGAGATTAGACCCCTCACTGGTGAGGCTATGGGAACAATATCAGTGCCTACTATAATAGTGCATGCCAAGGATGATTTCCTTGTAACCTATAATCATGCAGAATTCCTTGATAAACACATTAACAATTCGGTGCTGGTATCCTTTGAAAGTGGAGGTCACGCCTTAATAGCTGAAACAGAAGTCATCAATGAACGAATAAAGGATTTTATTACAACCAACCAATGAATAAAAATTAAAGAATTACTATTTATAAATGAGGAGAAAGGAAGATGAATAACGAGATGGAGGAGAAGTATAAAAGAATCATCCGTGATGGACAAGGGACATTAGCGATTATATTGATAAATTTAATTGTATTTATCGTTTTAAACATATTTCCTAACTTTGGAGCGAACTTACTGTTGAATCCTGAGATAACTTTGATACTAGAAAAACCTTGGACTTTAGTTACTGTATTTTTTTCACACGAAGTGCTCATTCATATAATTTTAAATATGGGAATACTTTTCTATTTCGGAACTAGAGTAGAAAAGATTACAAGCGCAAAAATAGTAGTAATGATTTACTTGATAGCAGGGCTGATTGGTAGTCTGTCATTTCCTCTTATTGGACTGGTTATTGAACAAACAGGGCTTGCAGCGGGTGCCTCCGCTGCTGTTATGGGAGTTGTTGCTGCATTTGCAGTGATGCGTCCTGATACAGTAATATTGAAATCGAAGGCTAAGTGGTGGGTGTTTATGCTGGTTATCTTTAGCGTGATTTCTGCAATTATTATTCCTCAATCATTAGATAGTGGTGTCGCTCATCTTACAGGAATTATAGTTGGTCTAGTTTTTGGATATTGGATAAAAAATAAAGAAAATATAAAATCAAAATGACAGCGAGATAAGCCGCACTTATTTAAAAGTGACTGAAGTTGATATGGTCCGGGTTTACGTCGGGTCCAAAAATAAGCTTAAGGCATCAATGCTACCATCTCAACCCACTTTGTTAACTTGATAATAATGTTGAAGCCCCTAAAAATAGCGTATGATGCTATTTTTAGGGGCTTTTATATTATTAGTGTTGGGTTCAAGGTAGCATGATAATAGAATAGATTTTGCTTACCTCTGCCAATTAAATTAGTGTTGGCATGGCTAAAAAAAATTGATAAAAAAGTATTATTTACTAATATTGTTAAGATAGATCATTACAGTTGTTCATTCTTTGGTATCCTTATGTCGAGTTATTTAAAGAGGTAATGCGCACTATTACCAAACAATGAAAGATTATCCTTTTACTAACAATTTTTTCATACAAAAAACTGCGCATTGTTTGATAACAATTTACTCAATCCAGTATAATCTATTTAAAACGAATATATGTAATGCAATGAGAGCGGTAAATTGGTATGATATAAGGGAAATTGCGCTATACTTAACTAATGTTGTAAAAATGTTGAGTTTTTTGAATAAAATAAAAAGCTTTAAGATATAACAGAGAAACAGTCTATATTAGCAGTAATCAAATGTATTACATTATCCTTATTGTTAGAGAGGGCAGGTAAAATGACAAACAAAACGTCTATAAACGCATTAGCATTAATTTTAATTTCTACTATCGGATTAGCAGGATGTGGTCAGCAGGAGACATCAACGGCAGATGTCAGCGATCTTGAGGAACAGGAAATGGTAGAGAAGGAGGACCAAAACGAAAGTGAAGTAGAAGAACAAGACGAAACAGCTGGAGAAGAGATTTCAGAGGAATCAGAAGAAGAAATTAACGAAGACGAAATTGAGTCGACGATTTTTGGGAACCAAGAAGATTTCGTGTATATCAGTGCTGACAGGTTGAGTGTCCGAGCGAACAGTAGCGAAGAGAGCGAGACGCTTGGAAGTCTGGCTAGAGGAAACGAAGTCAAAGTTCTCGAAGAAATTGAAAGTGAAGAAACAACCTGGTTTAAAATCAATTATCAGAATTCAGAGAATAATGAAGGATGGATTTCGTCTGAATTTACTGTCGCCGACATTAATGAATTGCATTCATCACCCATGATTTTTGAGGATGAGGAAATGAATGAGTATTTCACTTCTCCTACTCTCTTTGAAGATAATACAGTTGTGGCTTATTACGGGCATCCCAATTCAGAAGTAATGGGAATCGTTGGTCGTCACCCGATACCTGATCTTATATCCCTTCTAAATGAGACCACTGACAGTTATGATGCCGTGGATGATAGCAAAGGTGCCATACCGGCAATCTACCTTGTCTATGGAACGGTGCAGCCCGGAGGAGAGATATACAAGATGGATTATGATCTTGTGATGTCATATATCGAGGCAGCTTATCAGAGTGGCGTGCTAGTCTATATTGATCATCAGATAGGCAAACATGCTCCAACATTCGCTATTAATGAAATTGTATCCTTCATGAGATATCCCAATGTTCATCTGGCACTCGACCCAGAGTGGCGCACGGATAGACCGATGCAGGAGGTCGGACATCTAACTGGCACAGAAATCAATGGAATTCAAGAATCCATGCGTGACTATATCGTTTCCAATGAGATTCAGGGTACAAAGCAGTTTGTCTTCCATCAGTTCATCGAAAAGATGATTCGTGAGAGTGGGGACATAACCAGTGATTATGATCCAGTGCTGCTCGTCCATAATACTTCCGGATGGGGTTCTCCTGACGGGAAAAGAACAACCCATGATAGAAATGCAGAAACAACAAATATACCGTATAAAGGCTTTAAATTATGGTATCATTTTTCAGACCAAGCCGGGGTTCACTACGATGATCCACTGATGACTCCTGAACAGGTTTTAGACCTCGATCCGCAACCGGGACTTGTTATTTATCAGTGATCAATATAAATGAAAAGTGTATCTCTACTCGTAGATGAATCTTAGTGACGGCAAAAACAACTTATCAGACTTGTGATCACAGTATTTTCTTCTCTGATAACATGACAGAGTACGAATAAATTCTCTGAGAAGTGTGGAAAAAACATATACAGCGGGATAGAGGAGTAGATAAAGATGAATGCCATCTGGTTTCGAAACGATTTAAGGCTGCACGACCATCAGCCGTTTTTGAATACAGTTAATAATGGTGGAGAAGTGCGTGCCGTATTTGTGTGGGATGAGCGATTAGAAGAACGATCTTTAAACATGAAGCGGATGGGAGAAAACAGACGACGCTTTTTGATTGAAAGCCTAGAGGATTTGGCAACTTCTCTGCATGCCTATGGAATCAGCTTGACTATTGTGCACGGGAACGTCGAAGAGGTTATGTCGAGCTGGCTGATTGAGCAGCGTATCGAGCATGTTTTTGTGCATGACCATCCTGGGTTTGAGGAACGCCAGGACTTGTCAAAAGTTATGGCAAAGATGCCCGAAACTAAATGGCACGTGAGTGAGGGCCATATGCTGTTCAGGCGTGACCAGCTGCCTGTCGAACTGACAGCATTCCCCATGTCGTTTACACGATTCAGGAAAAAACTTGAAACAAAACTGCTTGTTCCCCAAAAAAACCACCCATACACCGGAGCAGAACGGGATGTGATTCAGGAGTCCTCGGGAAAACACCCTGAAATGAGACCGATTAACATGCCTATGGCTCTTGAAGAGTTAAAGGACATGTATCCCGGAAGCGTAGGTATTGTGAAGGGTGGAGAAACGGCAGGTCTTGAACGGCTGAGTACCTATGTGAAGGATCCGAAGCGTCTCTTCACTTATAAACAGACACGTGACGGACTGCTTTCTTTTGATGACAGTTCCAAGCTTTCTTTTTGGCTTGCAAACGGTTGTTTATCACCGAAAAGAGTATATCAGACTATTATGCAGATGGAAGCCGAGCATGGCAGAAACGAATCCAGCTACTGGTTGTTTTTTGAACTGCTTTGGCGTGAGTATTTTCAGTGGCTCATGCTAGCCACGCAAGGGCGCTTGTTTTTAAAGAGAGGATTGTTGGAAAAGGAATTGATCTGGTATGACGACTTGAGGCACTTTGAAGCCTGGAAAAAAGGAGAAACCGGCTATCCACTGGTTGATGCGGCCATGGTGGAATTGAATACCACAGGTTACATGAGTAATCGGGCAAGACAAAACGTAGCAAGCTTTTTGACGAAAAATCTTGGTGTCAACTGGCTCTGGGGAGCAAGATATTTTGAAGAACAGCTCATTGATTACGATCCCGCAAGCAATTACGGGAACTGGGCATACCAGGCAGGCGTCGGAACGGACATGCGTGAACTGCGTGCTTTTAACGTCGTGGGTCAAGGCATCCGCTACGATCCGAAAGGACGTTACGCTAAGCACTGGTTGAAGCTCCCCGAGAGTTTGCCAGGGCACGTGGTTTATGATCCTGAAGAGTTGCGAAAATGCGTTGAGTGGCCGCAGACTATTGTAGACCAGGAAGAATCTCTGAGGAAGCGAAAAAAAGAATTGGGCCTGGGGTAAACCTTTCAGAACATCAAGGTCATCTCCAATAAATCCTGTGTGAATGGGCGAAAGGAATGTATACGTTGAACAGGTCGCTCGACTGTATATTTGCTGACTTGACATTCTCATTGTAAAATAAATCAAATAGAATGATATTTCCTTAAACATAACGCACTGGGCACTTTATTTGAAGGCCTGAATATGCTAGTCTATGAAGTGAAGGCGTTATGTATTATCAGCTAGCTTCTGAGTTCTAACGTAAACGAAAAAAGATTCCAGGTTGATTAACAAGACGTTTCCAATAACTATGAGAAGCAAAGAGGAAATTAGCGATGAAATCTGCTATTCACCTTTCTACTGTCCAGTATAAGGACACTAGAAAAGATAGGTTTTAAGAGCTAATCTATACTGAGAATTGATTAGGAGGGTAAAGGGTGTTTTATTTAGAAAATGACCGTTTGAAAGTTGAAATACAAAAACCAGGGGAATTATATAATGGATCAAGGTTTGATTGGACCGGTTTTATCAGTCAAATAACCCTGGATGGAAGCATCAGTTATTGCGTTCCCGAGCAATTAGAATCGGGTAAAGGCACAGGGGGACTGGGATTCTGTAACGAATTTGGGATTGATTTACCCATTGGGTTTGAAGCAATAGAAGTGGGAGAGTTATTCCCGAAAATCGGTGTAGGTCTACTGAAAAAAGATCAGGAAACCGATTATGACTTTTTTAAACCTCATGAGGTGCAGCCTTCACAGGTCAAAATCAGGGAAGCAGCTAGTGCGATAATTTTTGAAACCGCCAACAGTAGCCCTAGTGGTTACGGGTATCATTTGCTCAAAGAAGTAGCGATTGAAGATAATCGCTTGATCATCAGCTATAGGCTGACAAATACTGGCCAGTATCCCATACATACCAATGAATATTCGCATAATTTCATTGGGATAAACAATCAATTTATTGGTGAGCATTATCAAATGACGATGCCAAGAATGAATCAAATCGACGTAACAGCCGGTTCTATTGTCAGGTCTCAGGACCATTTGACCTGGCCAGCAACACCAGAAAGTGATTTCTATGCCACCATTGACTGGAAAGTAGAAAACGGCTCTTACAACTGGGATGTGTATCATGGTGAAGTTGGAGCGGGTGTTCGAGAACTATCCGAGTTTCAGCCTTCCAAAGTTGCCTTATGGGGACATGCCCATGTGGTTTGTCCGGAAGTGTTCATCGCTATAGAATTAAACGCTGATGAGACGAAATCATGGAAACGGGTGTATGAGTTTTATCAAGACACTGAGTCATGAACGAGTGAAATAATTATTATCTTCAAAACTTTTATTTTTGCAAATGCCTGTATTTATAAAATTAAGCGCTTAACCCTTTGTAATACTTTGATAACCTAAAAAAATTGATTTAGAAAGGAATATATAATGAAAAATAAATCCACCTTGTACTTTGGAAATGCACCTTTGCAGGATGTAACGAAAAACATTTCGCTGGAAACGGTGACCGTAAATGAAGAGACTTATTTCAAGATTGAAAACTACAATCAAATGAATCCATTCTTTATGACAGTAGTAAGTGATGCTGATCATTGGATGTTTATATCAAGCACCGGTGGACTGACTTGTGGACGTAAAAATGCGGAGTCAGCACTGTTTCCGTATGATACAGATGATAAAATTCATGATAGTATTGAAACAACCGGATCACATACAATATTCATCGTCACTAAAGATGAAAAGAATTTTCTTTGGAAACCTTTCTCTTTGCATAATAGCAATGTATATAAGATTACAAGAAACCTTTATAAAAATACCACCGGAAACAAAATCATGTTTGAAGAGATCAACCATGACCTGGAGGTAAGTTATACTTATACATGGAAGAACAGTGATTTGTTCGGATTTATTAAAGAATCTAAGCTGGTCAACTTGGCAGAAAGCGATATAGAAATCAGAGTCTTGGACGGTATTCGTAACATCCTACCTTACGGAATCAATACCCTTTTGCAGACGACAAAAAGTACACTTGCTGACGGCTATAAACGAAGTGAATTAGTGAAAAAAGCGGGGATTGGTATCTATACGCTGAGTTCGATTTTAACAGACAAAGCTGAGCCAAGTGAATCATTGAAAGCAACGACGGTCTGGTCAAAGGGACTGGATAATCCTAGCTATCTCTTGTCAGAGCAACAAATCAAAACTTTCTCCCAAAATGAAGAGATTCAAACTGAAATGGATGTTAAAGGTAGAAGAGGTTCTTATTATGTCGCAGATTCTGTATCCTTAGAGGCACGCAAGTCCAAAGACTGGTTTATCGTTGCAGAACTAAATCAGAGTGCTTCAGATATTGAAAAACTGCAAATATTTATTTCGAAAAATGAAGCGCTTAACCTCAAGGTGGAAGCGGATGTATCAAAGGGTGACTTTAATCTTCAAAAACGTGTTTTTGAAGCAGACGGATTCCAAAAAACGGCCAATGAAAAGGCCAGTTATAGGCATTTCTCAAACACCCTTTATAATATTATGCGTGGAGGAATATATGCAGATGGCTACGAGATAGACAGAAAAGATTTCAAAACTTTTGTAAAAACTTGGAATAAAGAAGTCTATGAGAAACAACTGATTTTTATGAACCAACTGCCTGAAACATTTAATTATAATGAACTGCTTAGTATGGCAAAAGAACTTAACAGCAAGGATTTCGAACGCTTAGTATTTGAATACTTACCGCTGACGTTCAGTCGACGACATGGTGATCCAAGTCGTCCGTGGAATAAATTTAATATTGAAGTTTCCAAAGATGATGGTAGTAAAGCGCTTAAGTTTGAAGGGAACTGGCGTGACATTTTTCAAAACTGGGAAGCTTTGTCTATTTCCTATCCTGAGTATGCGGAAAGTATCATTGCCAAGTTCGTAAATGCATCAACAGCAGACGGTTATAACCCTTACCGCATTACGAAAGATGGCATTGACTGGGAGAAGCTTGACCCTGAAGATCCGTGGTCAAACATTGGGTATTGGGGAGATCATCAAATAATTTATCTTTTAAGACTGATGGAATTATCAAAAGCTTACAATCCTGAAAAATTAAAGGATCTTCTTCATAGAGATATTTTTGTCTATGCGAATATACCATATAGAATCAAAGGCTTTGATGCGCTAGTCACCGATCCGAGAGACAGCATTGTTTATGACGATGAGAAGGAAAATCGTATCAAGAGCAGAACCGCAAATGTTGGATCAGATGGCAAGCTAGTGTTCAACAAGGACGAAATATACAAAGTTAACTTAATGGAAAAACTTTTGGTTACTCTGCTGGCTAAGTTTTCTAACTATGTGCCTGAGGGTGGTATTTGGATGAATACACAACGTCCAGAGTGGAATGATGCCAACAATGCTCTTGTCGGGAATGGATTGTCCATGGTTACTCTGAATTATATGCACCGTTTCCAGGTCTATATGAGTCAACTTGTTAAGGAAATTGAAGAGGACTCTATCAAGATTTCGGTTGAAGTGCTTCAGATGTTTAAGGATACAGCGGCGGTATTGAAAGATAGCAAACAGTATCTAGGCAGTGAAATGTCTGATGACACGCGTTTTGAGATTGTAAAAGCTTTAGGTGAGATTGGTGAAAACTATAGAAATACCTTTTATGACAAAGGTTTTTCTGGAAATAAAGCGGGACTTTCTATAGAATCCCTTGAAGAATTTATTGAGGTTTCAATGAGTCATTTACAAGATTCAATTAAAAAGAATAAACGTGAAGACGGTTTATACCACTCGTACAATCTTATCCGATTCGATAAGGAAAGCTGTAGCGTATCAAATCTTTATGAGATGTTGGAAGGTCAGGTTGCTGTCCTAGGTTCAAGGGCTTTGGATGGAAAAGAAACCATTTCCGTTTTAGAGGCGCTTAAAAATAGTTCTATTTATCGTGAAGACCAAAACAGCTATATGCTCTATCCAAATCGTGAACTGCCTAAATTCCTAGATAAAAACGTGGTTCCTGAAGAAGCAGTTATGTCATCAACTATTTTAAAAGAAGAATTGAATCAGAATCGCACAAGGTATATTGAAAAAGATATTAACGGGAATTACCACTTTAACGGTCGATTCAGAAACGGTGATGAGATCGAAGAAGCGCTGAAAGCCACAGAAGAGTATAAGGATCTAGACATTAAAGTCGTTAAAGAAATCTTCTCTGATTTGTTTAACCATCATGCATTTACAGGACGCTCCGGCACTTTTTATAAGTATGAAGGTTTAGGCTCTATTTACTGGCACATGGTATCAAAACTAGTCCTTACGACACAAGAAAACTTTCAGGACATCTATAGTCAAAAGGGTATGAACGGAGAAGCTAGGGGCCTTATGGAGTACTATGAAGCTATCAAGGCCGGCATAGGACTAGACAAATCACCAGAACAATACGGAGCATTTCCGACAGAGGCATATTCACATACTCCGGGATTTGCAGGTGTTCAACAACCAGGTATGACTGGACAGGTCAAAGAAGACTTTATCTCTCGACTAGGTGAGTTAGGAGTCAAGGTAGAGGAAGGACGTGTTCAATTTAAACCAGTGTTATTAGCAAAGTCTGAGTTTTTAAATGAGACGAAAGCCTGGTCCCTGCCTAGGAACAGTAATGCTATGGATACAGAAACGATCCAGCTAGATGAGAATTCATTAGGATTTACATTCTGTGCTGTTCCGGTGATCTATTATTTAGAGGGTAAAAAGAAAATCATCGTTTGTTACAAAGATGGTACAGAAAGTATTTTTGAAGATGAGGATACTTTAGATATTCTAATTAGCCAAACTATTTTTAGTCGTGATAGTAATATCGATAGAATTAAAGTGACTATAGACGATAATCTATTGCAATGATCTTTGAGTTCTGACCAATCATTTGATTGATTAAATGGTAGAGATTCCATATTGAAGACAATTGCATTTATATAGTTGAAATAACTTGGTATCAATAAATTTAGCGGTTTTCAAGTATATATAGGTGCTATATAATCCCTCGGACTAATCGTTCGGGGGATTTTTTCGGTTCTATAACAAATGGCGTTAATGAGAGTAAACTCATTAACGCCATTTGTTATAGAATTTTTCCCCCTAAACCGAGTTATGGATCTTAACTACATTATTATGCCAGATGTTTCATGGAATTAGGAATAAAGGACTAAGTTAGATACTATTTAAATAAAAACCTATATCTTTTTTGAAATAAAATGGTATTATTATGAGAGAAGAAATATTTACAAGATATTATTATAAAAAGCTGGTTATTTTTTCTAATTCATCAAATGGATCATGGAAATCAGAATGTATTTTGATGAATTCTAGTTTAGCAGCTTCGAGGGCTTGAGAAAAATTAGGATCAAACTGTGTGCCTATACCATCTTCTAATTCTTGAAATGCCTCTTCAGTAGTAAGCTCATTTCGATAAGCTCTAGTCGAGGTCATTGCATCGAAAGCGTCAGCAACTGCCAATATTCGAGCCTCTAATGGAATCGCATTTTCTTTTGACCCTGTGGGATATCCTTTTCCATCCCATCGTTCATGATGATAAAGGACACCATTTTTCAATCCCTTTAATCCTTCTATCTTTTCGACCATTTGTGCTCCGAAAGATGTATGGGTTTTAATGATTTCATATTCTGTATCTGTTAATTTTGCTGGCTTTGTTAAGATCTGTTCAGAAATGTTTATTTTGCCAACATCGTGAAGGAGTCCGCATAATCGTAAGTGTTTAAGCTTTTGTTTATCCTGATATTCAGGAAGCTGTTTAGCTAATGCAACAGCATATTGACTAACTCTTTCGCTATGTCCAAATGTGTACAGATCCTTTGCTTCCATTGCTACAATAAAGCTTTGGACGACTTGTTCAAGTGTTGTTTCCATCGAGTCAATAACTGTATTAACTTGTTTATCATAAAGCATGTTCAGCTTTGATAATAGTAGATAGCTAAATGTTGTCACGATAATATAAAGTAAAATACGATTAGAAATATCGATATTATCAGCTAGAAAATACGAGTTCATCGGAAAGCCGATACTAACAATACTTAAACTTAGAAGTCCCAATAATGAATAAGAAATCAACAGCATTCGTTCGCCATATAAGCTATTAATAATCGGTATTAGCAGGAAATAACTCCAGGCTTCTGAATAGCCTGAACCAAAATATAAACTAATTCCTACAAATATAACAAACAGTAAGACAACATGAGTCTTGAATTTTTTTGAAATATCTGTATAACGAAAGAATAAGAGAACAATAGATAATACAGAGAAACAGAGTAATAACACACTAAGATTTGCACGAGAATAAGGAAGATCAAGCCATTGGAAGATAGAATTCCAACCGATACTTAGCATAATGTAAATCAGGGAGATTTTTAGAATTTGATTGTTCAAATTCTTGTGATAGTTCATAATTAATTTTTGTAATAATTTTTCCTTTTCAGTTGCAATTTTATGCATGCTGTTTATCATCCTATATTTTTATATTTTTTAAATAACTAGCCTATAAAAGTTTAACATTTTTTTGGTTAAATAACTATAAACCAAAAAAAAAATGTCGGAAATGCTTTTAATTCATTGTTGATTCACGTTTAATAGAAGAGTGACAAAAACCTTTTCAGGGAGTGTGCTAAATTGGATGTCAAAGAAGAATATTTTTTTGGAAAAGCAGAGGGGGCTTTAAACAAGGAAGCAATTGCATTGCATCATCAGCGTTATAAAGAAGTTGGTTTTTTTAAACAAAATGAGAATGATCTTTACAAAGATTTTTCAACTTATTTTGTTGTTCAAAATGCTGATTTAAAAAAAGTTGTTGGAGTTACTAGACTCATTTTTATGTCATTGGATGATCTTCCAACTATGAAACATTTCAATATTTTTGATATTGAAAAAATGAAATTAGCAGGACTTGAAAATAATAAATATGCAGAAATCAGCGCATTTACCAAGATGCCGAAACATGATGTGGGATTAGGGCTAATGAGAACAGTTTTAAGTTATTCATTAAATAATGGTCTTACACACTGGGTTTGCTGCATCGATGAGAGAGTATACCGATATATGCAACGAATCTTTAAATTTCCATTTGAAGTCATAGGCGAACCGAATGTTTATCTTGGTTCGAAAACAATTCCATGTGTTATGAATCTATCAGAATGTCTTGCAACATTAAAGGTGAAACGACCTACCTTATATGAGTATTTTGTGGAAAGTGAAGAAAATTTACTGGAGGGAATAAAATAATGATTAAGGATCAATTTATTCGAAATTTAGGTATTATGACAGAAGAAGAAGTTCAGAAACTTCACGAGACAACGATTGCTATAGCGGGCTGTGGTTGTATAGGTGGCTTTTCTGCTGAATTACTTGCTCGCATGGGTGTTGGTAAATTGATCTTGGCAGATCCGGATGTTTTTGACGTTTCTAATATTAATCGACAATGTGCATCAACACATCTTACAGTTGGACAGAAAAAAGCAGAAGCATTAAAAAATCATTTACTAACCATTAATCCCGACATCGAAATCGACTGTTACCATGAAGGCGTGAATGAAATGAATGCACCATCTTTTGTGGATGGAGCGGATTATGTAATTGATGCTATTGATTATTTTGCATTTCCTGAATCTGTCGCTCTCCATCGTGCGGCTCGTCAGAAAGACTTGTTTGTGACGACTGCGGTAGCTCTGGGTTTCGGCACTTCCGTGATGACTTTTTCTCCAGTGGGATTAAAGCTTGAAGAATACGTTGGTATACCAGAGAATAAAACAATTGATGAATTACAAGGTCAAGCATTTCCGCCTTCGAAATATACTCAAAAACTTCCTGATTACGTAACAGAAGAAAAAATAGCAACCTGGATTGAAGACCGTGCCATACCAACAATCAGCGTAGGGCAGGCATTAGGGCCAGGTATACTTGTTTCCAAACTTGTTTTACATATATTAGACCGAAAAGTTCCCCAGATCGTTCCAGAATATTTTCAATTACAATTTGAGTAAAGATAATTATATTGACTCAACAGTGATATTTTTAAAGAACTAATTGTTTCTTTTTAGAAAAAGTAATCTTCTTTCATTAAATTGAAAGAAGGTTACTTTTTTATTTATACAATATCTTAGTTTGCTTAGAATTGATTGTTTACGACTATGCTATTACATGCTTTTTTATTTTTTTTTGATTATAATGATTCAGGAGTTACATATAAGAAATCAAAAGGAGTGTATAGACATGGATAGAGTCGCACTGTTAATATTGGTTCTTATGACTGGAGGTGCAGCGATATCCTTTTTGCTTTCAAAATTCTTTAATAAGAAATGGGTATGGTATGTCCCAAGCATGATTGGGGTACTTGTTATCACGTATGTTACCTTTAGGATAGAGACTGAAAACATGGAGGGATTTGAAGAACTTGGATATGTCATCCTGACTCTAATGGTGGCAACCTTTATGATAGGGAATCTTCTGACAAATGTCATCATCTACCTGAGAAGAAGGAAAAAAAACGGAATGTCGAAGGAAATACAGAAAAAGAGGCATAAAGACGGCATTTAATTCGAAGGAGGAATAGAATCATGGATGGCAGAGAAAGATTCGATTCATCAACTATTTGTCACAATTAGAGGGTTTTGCAACAAAGGGAATCACATTAAAAATAAAAAACTAGCTGTGTAGAATAAATTTCAAAAAACATGATAATAGTAATGGTTTTTAAATAAAGCAGATTATTATTTAAAGACAGAAGGTTGCACATAGTATAATGCCAGACTAAATGGCGGATAGGATAGGTAAGATGATAAAGAAAACACATTTAAACGCATTAGCTTTATTTTTAATAGCTACTGTTGGTTTAGCAGGATGTAATGAACAGGGTACAGCACCGGAATTGATGCAGAACGAGGAACAAAAAGAAAATAATGAAGAAGAAAGTAAGTCGACGATTTTTGGGAACCAAGAAGGTTTCGTGTATGTCAGTGCCGACAGGTTGAGTGTCAGAGAAGAGAGTAGTGTCCAGAGCGAGATACTAGGAAGTCTGGATAGAGGGAGTGAAGTAGAAGTTCTCGAAGAAAATGAAAGTGAAGAAACAACTTGGTATAAAATCAATTATCAGAATTCAGAGAATAATGAAGGATGGATTTCGTCTGAATTTACTGTTGCCGACAATAATGAATTGCATTCCTCACCCGATATTTTTGAGGATGAGGAAATGAATGAGTATTTCACTTCTCCTACTCTCTTTGAAGATAATACAGTTGTGGCTTATTACGGGCATCCCAATTCAGAAGTAATGGGAATCGTTGGCCGTCATCCGATACCAGAACTTATATCCCTTTTAAATGAGACCACCGACAGTTATGATGCTGTAGATGAAAGCAAAGGTGCCATACCGGCACTCTTCCTTGTCTACGGAACGGTGCAGCCCGGAGGAGAGATACACAAGATGAATTACGATCTTGTGATGTCATATATCGAGGCGGCTTATCAGAGCGGCGTACTGGTCTACCTTGATAATCAGATAGGAAAACATTTACCAGTCGATGCAATGAATGAACTCGCCCCCTTTTTAAGATATCCCAATGTTCACCTGGCTCTTGATCCAGAGTGGCGCACGGACAGACCGATGCAGGAAGTGGGGCATTTAACTGGCACTGAAATCAATGAAGTTCAAGAAACCATGCGTGACTATATCGTTTCCAATGAGATTCAGGGTACAAAGCAGTTTGTTTTCCATCAATTCACTGAAGAGATGATTCGTGAAAGTGGGGACATAACCAGTGATTACGATCCGGTGCTACTCGTGCAAAATACATCCGGATGGGGTTCTCCTGAAGGGAAAAGAATAATCCATGATAGACATGCAGAGACCACAAATATACCGTATAAAGGTTTTAAACTGTGGTATCATTATTCAGACGAGCCAGGGGTTCATTACGATGATCCGTTGATGACTCCTGAACAGGTTTTAGATCTAGATCCGCAACCGGGACTGGTTACTTATCAGTAATTTATTTAAATTAGAAAAAAATGAAGAAAAAAGACGTTTCCTATCAGCGGAAAGGTCTTTTTTTTGCATGCGAAGCCAAATTTTTTTAGAAGGATATAATAAACAGATTAAAAAGTTGAGGAGTTAAATTTAGAGAATAGCTCAAAAAAATTGTATACTAAATGTCTAATAATACGACGATTTAATTGGAAAATACAATGATTAAACGTGTAATAACCGTTTAATGTCATGTAAAAGTAAAGGTGGAGAAACTCGTGAAATCTTTTAACAATGATTATAATAGAGGTTATTCATAACTGGATGCTGATATTATTCAACTATTTCGTAACGAGGTCATAAAAGATACTATTGATGGCTTAAACGAACGGTTAGGTAGTCCCCGTTTTCCGGAGAATCTCCCAGTTGATTTAAACGTATTAGGTGCGTTATTATTTTGCATAATATGAGTAACCGAAAAGCGTATGTGATAACTATAATCGCTCAATTAGAACATAAATATCTTGGCAATATTAATTTCAATTATTAACTATAAATTTATAATTCCAGGAGGATTCAGATGGGAAAAATCATCTTAGGTTTAACACTATCTTTGGATGGCTTTGCAGAGGACCTTGAGGGGAGTTTCACCCCATTATATACAGACATGAAACCTCTCAAAGAAACGGAACTTATGGAGGAATCTATATTAAGGACGGGTTCTGTTGTCATGTCAAAAAAAGAATTTGAAATGGCTGAGGATCCAGATTTGTATGCAGATAATTACGAATTTCAAGTACCCATATTTGTCTTCACAGATAAGGAACCTGAAAAACATCCAAAAGAAAACGATAAATTTACTATTACCTTTGTTACCGATGGACTTGAGAGTGCAATCAACCAAGCAAAAGTTGCAGCGGGGAATAAAGATGTTACGATTATTGGCAGTGCAGAAACTACACCACTTTGTTTGAATGCAAATTTGGCCGATGAGTTACAAGTAGATATCGTGCCTATACTATTAAAGAATGGCTATAGACCCTTTGAGAATATTGAAAATTTAGATATCAAATTGGAAAGAACTCTTGTGGTTGAACTTCCAGCAGGTAGAACGCATTTAAGATATGAAATCAGTAACTAATCGTAATTATGTTAGATTAAAGGGAGGTATACTAGGCATGGAATCTCTTAATGAACATTTATCGGAATATGGAAAAATTTTGCGCGAAACGAACTTACAAAAAGCATACAAAGAGTTAATGCAATACATCAAACTATTACGTAAGCACTTTAAAGAGAATCATCCAGAGTATGACGTTTCAGTAAATCTTTATCAAGGTTATATGGATCTGACATTTTTTTCACTCACAACCAAGTTGGTAAAGCGGAAAAGCCTAAAATATATAGTGGTTTTTAGGCATGATAAAATGCAATTTGAGGTGTGGCTCTCTGGTAACAACAGAGCTATAATGTCTGAATATCACAAAAAATTCAGCATGTATCCATTGGGAGAATATGTCTTAACAGCTGATGAAACAGGAATGTCATCTATCATTGAAGCTGAATTAGTTGAAAATCCTGATTTTGACAATTTGATTGAGTTAACTAAACAAATAGATACAGGGGTAATAAATTTTATTGATGATATTGAAAAAAATTATTTGATCAGTGAATAAGATGCTTTAAATAAATAGACAAAAACCAGTATGGAATTGGATTTCATACTGGTTTTTTATAAAAAATAACGGTATTGAGAAATAGTTGAAATTGGAGGGGGTCAGGAATGAGTTATTATTTTAAAACTGAAAAATATGATAAAGATTTCCTTTCTGAAAATATGATGGGTCCAAACCCTATGCTTATTGTAGAAGAATTAACTCAAAACGTCACGTTGAAAAAAGGAATGCGAGTTCTCGATTTGGGTTGTGGAAAGGGTCTTAGCTCAATATTTCTGGCAGAAAAATTTGGTGTACAGGTTTTTGCTGTTGATTTATGGGTGTCAGCCACTGATAATTTGAAACGTTTTAAACAGATGGAAATTGACGATTTGATTATTCCTATTCATTCGGATGCATTAAAGCTACCATTTGCAGATGGGTATTTCGATGCTGTAATCAGTGTGGATGCATACCACTATTTTGGAAATAACGATCACTACTTTGATGAAAAATTGAAACCCATTTTAAAAAAAGGAGCTATAGTTGCTCTAGCATTTCCTGGTATGAAATATGAAGTGCACGATGCTGTTCCTGTAGAAATGATGCCCTATTGGGAGGAAGAAGCACTTGAAATGTGGCATTCCATTGACTGGTGGAAACCAAAGTTTGAAAAATCGTTATCAGATTTTCATATAAAAGAAATGCAGTGCTTTGATAAAGCATGGAATGACTGGCTTTCTACTGAAAATCCTTATGCCATTGAAGACAGAGCGATGATAAATGCTGATGGTGGTAGATATATGAACATAATTGGTCTGATTGGTAAGTTGATATGATTACTTGTAATTAATTTAATATGATCCTGAAAATCTATTATATGGATAGTGCATCAAGTGAAAAAAGTTTATCCAGAAAAGAATTTGATTGTATGATAGAGGAATACCATGACTATGAGATGGAAATGATCATTGCAAAAGACATCGACTGATTTGAAGTGATCTGTTGAAATCTTTCAGATGTGTGAAACATAATAAAGAACTGACAATATCGACTTGTTTCCGTGAACGGGAAAACACACTCAAGACTTCAAGATTAGCCTGTCGTTTGATGTATAGACAGTCGTACTGTTAACTAAATAATATTATTTAACCCTTGAAAATGACGTGTTTATCTTGTTTTCTGGGGTTTAATCTTTTGTGGGGGCAAGATGATAAATGGGTTTTTGAAGGTGTTCACGAGGGAATTATAATAAAAAATGAATTGTAACCACAGTTATATTTTTAGTTTCGTTTTGAATCGACCTTTTACGAAAAGAGAATTTAGCTAAAAAAATCGAAAGAAAAATTCGGTTATTTGAATAGTCGAATTTCATATTGATACGTCGGACATTTCGATGTGCTTAAAATAAAGTAGGTGCTATAATATAATCAATAAATAGATGGGATTTATATCATTATAAGTACAGCTAGGTTTTGGCAGCAAAATATAAAGGTATTTAGATAATATTGATAGATTGAGATTTATTCAAGGCAGACTTTTGATGTTTTACTGAAATTACTCCCAGTTCCTTTTTGGAAATGTCTCATAATAAATGCATATTAATAGAGAGCATAGTGTACATATTGAAGTTGTGAGCAAACTCTAGTTATTGTTGGAGGGCTTAACCATATTAAATTTGTATTTACGACATAGGTTAATACGGAAATTGTGAATCAGCTAAGAGGCTTGAATAGAGAGGTGACTTATGTACTACAAGCTGATCAAAAATGACTTCCAAAAAAGTAAAGCGGTGACCCTGACCACGGTATTTTTTGTTGCTGCCGCTGCCATGTTGGTCTCGCTGGCCATGATCCTGGTTATCAATCTAACCGGTGCGATTGACTCCATGATGACCAAGGCTGAAACACCACACTTTATGCAGATGCATGCCGGGGAAGTGGATATGGATCGCCTAAATGTTTTTGCTGAGGAAAGCGAATTTGTAGAAGAGTTTCAGGTGCTGGAATTCCTCAATCTTGAAGGAGCTCGAATTGTTTTAGCTGATAGCTCGCTTGCTCAAAGCCTCCAAGATAACGGTGTCTCCAGGCAGAGTGAAAAATTTGATTATCTTTTGGGTCTTGACGATGAGATTTTAACTGCTGAAGATGGAGAGCTCTTTGTTCCAATCAACTACATGAGAGATGGTTTGGCTGTGGTTGGCGATAGTGCTTTGATCAGCGGAAAAGAGTTCACTGTGGCAGGTTTTCTACGTGATTCGCAAATGAATTCTACTCTCTCTTCATCAAAGAGATTACTAGTTAGTGACAATGACTTTGAGGAGCTAAGGAGCTCTGGTAGTATCGAATACCTGATTGAATTCAGGCTCAATGATTTATCAGACCTCGGAGATTTTGAATCTGAATATAACGCTGCAGGCCTCGAAGCAAACGGGCCGACGATAACCTATCCCCTTTTTAGATTGATCAATTCGATTTCTGATGGAATGATGATTGCGGTCATCCTGCTGGTTAGTATTATGGTTGTATTGATTGCTTTTGTATCCATCAGGTTTACCCTACTCGCCAAAATCGAAGAAGATTACTGCGAAATCGGCGTGATGAAGGCTATCGGTTTGCGCTTATCTGATATCAAAAGGATTTATCTGGCGAAATATGCGGCTATTGCCTTGATCGGTTCTGCAATCGGCTACGCGCTTTCTTTTCTGTTTAAAGATCTACTGTTGGTGAACATCAGGCTTTTCATGGGTGAAAGTGATAATGCTTCACTTGCCCCCCTCTTCGGAGCGTTAGGCGTATTTATTATAGCTTTGACAATCATGATCTACGTTAACAGAGTACTGAAGCGGTTCAAGAAAATATCCGCTGCAGAAGCGATTCGTTTCGGTATGGCCCGGGGAAAAAGCAATACCTCGAAGCGGTTGCTGCTCAGCGAAAACAAGCTCTTTAATCCCAATATATTTCTTGGGGTTAAGGATGTCCTCGCCAGGAAAGGTCTTTATGCTACCATGCTCGTAGTGCTGATCATTTCAGCCTTCATCATGATTATTCCGCAAAACCTCTACAATACCATTTCTTCGGAAAATTTTGTTACCTATATGGGTATCGGTAGGAGTGATATGCGTATTGATATCCAGCAGACCGACAATATTTCTGAAAAGACTGCTGAAGTAGCAGACAAGATAGAGACAGACGGTGACATTGCCAGTTATGCCCTGCTGACCACTAAAACATTTGATGTGATCATGGAAGACGGTTCGACAGAAAGAATCATAATAGAACTCGGCAATCACTTAGAGTTTCCTCTGGAATATACTGAAGGTAGTGCTCCTGTTGCTGAAAACGAGATTTCTCTGTCGGATATCAATGCAAGGGAGTTGGAAAAGGTTACAGGTGATTCCATTGCATTGCTTGTAAACGGCGTAGAAAAGGACTTCACGATCAGCGGCGTTTATTCCGATGTAACGAATGGTGGGAAAACGGCTAAAGCTGCTTTTGTCGACGACACAGCGGAAACGATGTGGAGCATCATCAATATAGAACTTGCAGATGCTTTAAAGGTCGAAAGCAAAGCACGAGAATACCAAGACAACTTTGGTTTTGCCAAGGTTTCAGCCATTGATGAATATGTACTGCAGACTTACGGCTCTACTATTAGTTCTGTTGGCACAGCGGCCTATGCTGCAGCTGCTATCGCTTTATTCATATGTGTATTGGTAACGCTTCTGTTCATGAAAATGTTGGTCGCCAAAGAACGCTACGCTATCGCGGTGATGAAGGCTTTTGGATATACAACCCGCGATATCAGGGTGCAGTTTGCGTCACGCGCAGTATTTGTACTGCTCATAGGAGTGGTCACCGGCACTCTGCTGGCAAATAGCCTAGGGCAATTACTGGCCGGACAGGCGATTGCTTATGTTGGCGCTTCTTCCTTTTCTTTTACAACCAATCCAGTTTTATCTTATTTGCTCAGCCCGCTGCTGATGTTAAGTTTTGTAATGATTGCCACAGTAGCCGGGACAGCAGATATTGCGCAGATCAAAATCTCTGAAAATATAAAGGAGTAGTCTGATGAATAAAATTATAATAGCTGAAGCTCTAGTCAAATCCTTCGGTGTGGGCAGTGAAAAAACTACTGTTCTTGACGAAGTCTCGGTAGAAATCAATGAGGGAGAGTTCGTAGCTGTTATGGGGCCCTCAGGGTCTGGGAAGACCACCTTGATTTTTGCACTCAGTGGTATGGACCATTTTGAATCCGGAAAAGTTACATTTGAAGAGCAAGATATCTCGACTTTAAGCGAAAAAGAGATGGCTGATCTCAGGAGAACCAGGATGGGGTTTGTATTTCAGCAGCCAACCATGTTAAAGAACCTGAATATTTTAGATAACATTGTGCTCCCTTCAATGCGTGACAACCGAAAGAAGGGAGCACAAGTATCGACAAAAGCCAAAAAACTGATGGGGAAGGTGGGTATTTCCGAATTGGATGAGCGCGACATTACCCAGGTTTCCGGAGGGCAGCTTCAACGTGCAGGTATCTGCCGTGCGCTGATCAACAGTCCGAAAATCATTTTTGGGGATGAACCGACCGGGGCACTCAACTCAAAAACTTCGCAGGAAATCATGGAGATCTTTTCGGAACTAAATCGCGAAGGGATCACCATAATGTTTGTTACCCACGATGCCATGGTGGCGGCACAAAGTGAGCGTGTCTTGTTCATGATCGATGGTAAGATTGTCAGTGAGATGCATCTTCCCAAGTTTGATGGTTCAGAGTTAGATATGAGAATTGAAAAGATCCGTGCGGAAATGCTGAAAGAAGGAATTTGACACCTTCGGTAACGGGCGCTTGAACGTTTTTAACTAAGTGTCAACGAGTCGTTTAATTGAATAAGCAAAAAAACCCAGCATGGAATCCATTTCCATGCTGGGTTTTAATAGGACCAGAATTATCTTTATGAGGACCTGATAGTGAATGCTGAATCAGTTAAATTCTTTATAGTAATCTGTTTCAAGTATCTTGACGGAATAATAAAACTTATTGTCTACGATCAGAGAAATTGCATCGATATAATCATAATAATCATCGCTGCTATCTTCTTCAGTTGGTATAAATTCCTTAGTTGCAGAATTATACTTACCTCTGTCGGTGATGAAGCTTTTATTTCTAAACATGACAAGGGGACTAGAGTCGGAAAATATATCGGATCCCATGAACAGTCTGGAATCATACTCTACTCCAAGTAAGTTATAGAGTGTAGGGACAAGATCAAGATTCGAACTTGGTTTATCTACCGTAACAGGATCCATGTCCTTTGAATAAAGGATCAAGGGACTTTTGTAGAGCTCAAAAGCTCTGTCCACGTTATGTCCAGCAAGCTCGTCTATGGTTGAGTTATCAAGACCGTAGGGGTAATGATCAGTAGCTAAGACAATTAACGTCTTGTCTGCGATACCCGCCTCTTCCAGCTGATTTAGCATATTCTCTAAGGCTTTATCAAGTTCGATTTGAGTAGCCAGGTAGGCTTTGGCTTGTTCTGAATAAGGTAAATCTGCGACATACTCTTTGTTTTTATAAGCAATATTGTTTCCTGCAAAGGAATACTGCATATGGCCACTGACTGTCACGTAATAAGCATGAAAAGGTTCATTATCTATATACTCAGGAACTGTTTCTTGCATCATTTCCAGATCGGACCTTGGCCAGCCTCCGCTTATTTCAAGCCCATTTCCGATTCCCTTATAATCATAGCCCATATTCGGATGGGAAGCATCTCTATTATAATAAGTATAAGTATGGTTATGATAGGCGACGGTATTATAACCAAGTTCTTTTAATTGATTACCCATAACATAAGGCAGATCTATATCAGCCGATGCAGAAAAACTCCAGATTCCGCTTTTGGGAACAAGACTGGTCAATGACACGTATTCACCATCAGAACTACTGACATCCCAAAGGGGCACATAAAAATCAGTGAAATTGTATCCTTCATGAACCATTTTATAAAGAGTGGGTGTCACGTCCTCGTGTACAGCATAAGGAGCAAAACTTTCAGCAGTTAGAAAGATAAGGTTATAGCCTTCATATCTCCCAGTGTATTCATTTTTTGCTGTAGGTTCAACGCTTGCAAAGTAATTATGCATCTGGTTGAGACTGTCATCATTTCCATCCGAAAGCATTTTATCGAAATCGATATCTAAGATGTTATATTCTATTTCCTTCTCTACATTTTCTTTTTCATCCGTCTCCATTTCGATGTCTGCTTCAGCATATTCTTTTTCAGGTTCATCTATTGGCTCTGGATTGGAGGTAGGCATATCAGGAGCTGTCTGGGTAGGTGACCACCCAGTAGCCAATCTTTGAAGATCTAACCGCATGGTAGTGATCATGCCAAGCCTATCAACGGAAAGAACGGGGTCCCTTGTTTGGAAATATAAATCATAGGCTGAATTTTGATCTTTTCCATTGAACCAAATTGTAGTCAAAGCTGTTATATGAAAGACTATAATTAAACAAATCAATAATCCTCTATAAATTACTCTTATCCTGTCAAAACTGAAAATTCTTTTGCCCCAAAACAAGATAAAAAAAGCTGGCAGAAAAAATAAAAGTATCCAAAAATAATTATTTAAAATGATTGTCCCAATATCCTGCCTAAACTCAAATATCTGAGAAACATTTCCCGCTGAATAAAAGCTGTAGAAGGTCCTGAAGAACTGATCATAAATAAATTGCGTAGAGAAGATTAAGCCTGTTATGATGAGGAGCACAAAAGATAAAATATGATTGGCTCTATTATGAAACAAACTGGAAAGTAAAAAAATAACAATGGCTAAAGTCATTGAGAATATAAAAGAAATTAAAAGACCTATAGAAACAAAACCGGTGCTTCCCACTACGTTTAATCTCAAGATAAACTCCATAAAGAACAACGAAAGTATAAAATAAACTAATAGCGGTAGACTTTTTTTATTTTTAAGCATGAAAACGCCTCCTTTATGTCAGTATTTTAACACATATAAACATTTATGTACTACTTTAGAACAAATAAATTTCAAGTAATTAAAAAGTTTAAATGGTAGAAATTGTATATCTTTTAGTATCCTAGCTTTATCTTGAAAAGTAACCATTTCAGTTATACTATTAAAGTTATGAGTATTATAATAGATTGAAAGATAAAAACTCAAGAAGAAGTGGATGCTAAACTAAAAGTCATGGATCATAAACTTATGATATGAGGAGTGGAGAGATGAAAGAGAGGATGAAAGTAGCTCTTATTGGTGGAGCTTTGTTAGGTATTGTTTGCATAGTAGGAGCATATGTACGTTCTGGTTTTACGGCTACACCTACTTTTGTGTTTTCGCTTTGGTATAACCGGGTTATCCTTGGGCTAATCGTTGGCGCTCCTTGGGGCGAGACCGTTAGAAATAAGGCGTTACTTCGTGGAGCGCTGCTAGGCCTTATAGTTTCTTTCGCATTCTACAGTTCCACTGGATTTCAAGATCCTATCAGTTTTGTGGCTGGGATCGTATATGGTGTTTTACTCGAAGGTTGGCTCAGTCGAACTGGAAAATAAAAACGTAACGGGCTGGGTTTTCTCTAATTCAGATAAATAATACTTGATGAATTATTTTAATTGTTCAACACTGTAAGTGAGTGGCGATCTAGCAAAAAAGAGGTATCATATTAAAAGTAGATCGAACCTAATAATGAAAATAGAAAGTTCGAATAAAATGAAGTGTCTGTAGATTTCATTTATGGAGGTGAGGAATATGGCGAAACTTAAAAGAGAATATACCTGCTCTTTGTTATTAACAATGGATCTGGTTGGTGGGAAATGGAAGTTGCTTATTCTGTGGCATATTATGCATGGGGATAATCGGTTTTCATTATTGCAAAAAGGAATACCCGATATTACTGAAAAAATGCTGACAACTCAATTAAAGGAAATGGAACTCACAGGATTGATTTATCGCACGGTTATTTGTGAGAAACCTTTGAATGTACACTACGCTATATCTGAACAATACCCTCAATTAAATATGCTTGTTGATTCTCTGTGTGATTTCTCTAAACTATATGGTGAGAAAAACAACATAATAGTAAATGATTAAACGTTCCAATCAAGTACGTACAAAAAAGTAAGTGATTTACGGAAGCATTATCGATTGATATACTCATAATGTCGACAGGAAATAAATAAAACAAGACTATATTTTGGAGGTATATCATGAGATATCCTAGAAGTTTTTCACACATTGGTTTATCCGTTCCAGATATTGAAAATGCGGTTAAATTCTATAGTGAGGTTATGGGATGGTACCTAGTTATGGAACCATCAGAAGTTAAAGAAGAAGTTGATACGGCAATCGGTATTATGTGCCAAGATGTATTTGGAGAGGGGTATGAAGATTTTAAAATTGCTCATATGGTAACGTCAGATGGTATAGGTATTGAGCTTTTTGAATTCAAGCAAAACGATCAAACAGCTCCGGTTTTTAATCATGTTCCAACTGGTATGTTTCATTTCAGTGTCCAGGACCCGGATATTGAAGGTCTGGTTAACAAAATCGTTGGAAATGGCGGAAAGCAAAGAATGCCGATCAGAGCCTATTATCCAGGTGAAAAACCTTATAAAATGTGTTACGTAGAGGACCCGTTCGGAATTGTTTTTGAAATATATACACATAGCTACGAAGTAACCTATTCAAGTGGTGCCTATTAAAGTATCAAAAAATACCAAAGCTCATATAAATATGGGCTTTGGTATTTTTGTAAAGGATTAGCTAACGAAGAGGATGAGAGAATACTAAGTTGATTCAGGTTGGAAACTAAAGCGGATGGATGCTATAAAATAAAGGTAACTTTCATACATTGGTATATCTTTTAAATTTTTACTATCTATAATAGAATTAAGACGTATTCTAAACGATAAATGAAAAATGGAGGAATGTACTTATGGATAAATTTGGATGGGCTTACATTGGTTGTGGGAGCATTGCTCACACAACAGCAAAAGAACTGGTAAAGACAGATGATAATCAAATCGTGGCTGTTTGGAACAGAACAACAGCAAAAGCTGAAGAATTTGCAAAAGAGTATGGTGGAACCGTCTATGCTACTGCCGAAGAGGCAATCAATGCTGCAGGCGTAGAGGGTGTATACGTCAATGTAAACGGAGATATGCATGCCGAATTTACAAAGCTTTCTATTAAAAACAAGAAACCGGTACTTTGTGAGAAACCGTTTGCTGTCAATGAAAAAGTGACCAAGGAAGTATTCGATTACGCCGCAGAAAAGGATGTTTACGTGTCAGAAGCAATGTGGACCTGGCACAATGAGACCGCCTTGCAGGTAAAAGAGTGGGTAAAGTCTGGTGTCATCGGGGATATACAATCGGTTGACTGTGCATTCGCCGTCCCGTTGCTCAAACATTCAGATAATCCGCGACTCACAACACCCTCTATGTTAGGTGGAGCACTCTTGGATCTTGGCGTCTATGCAGTCAGATACTGTTATGAGCTTTTTGGTATACCAGAACAGATCAAATGTGAAGGCGATATGCATGAGGTGGATCACGCAGAAAAAATCGAATTTCAGTACCCGGGCTTTCAGGCTAAGATGCATATTTCAATGAAAGAGGATGCTGGAAACTTCTTTGAAATAAAAGGAACAAAGGGTGCTATTTCTGTTCCAAAGTTTAATTCATCAAAACAGGCATACTTGAAAACTGATGGAAAAGAAGAAGTATTCGAGATGGCGGGACTTTTGTACGGCAACCAATTTTCCAATGTAGCAGCAGAGATTCGTGCTGGAAGAAAAGAAGGCGAGAAGATTTCTGGCAAAAGTACAATCGAAGTGATGGCACTCTTAGATGAATGCCGCAGACAGATGGGGCTTGTGTATCCTCAGGAACAATCTAAAGATCTAGCAGGCGACAATTCGAAGTAATTAAATACTAAGGTTAGGACAATCAGTCATCTGGCATTTAACGTCATAGGGGAGATGTACAAATCTAAAACTATAGGTATGTTAAGGGGGAGCAATGATGGGGACCAGAATAAAAGAAGAATTCCTCAACAATGTTGTTGAAAAGATTGGTAACAAAAAGGGTGTCTATAGTGCGGTACTCAGAGTTGAAAGCGGGGATAACAGTTTTACCTGGACAGGAGCCGCTGGAGATATGCAAGAGGATAGCCAGTACTTCATAGCTAGTGTTACGAAACTATATGTAACGACAGTTGTTATGTGCCTTATAGAAGAAGGGCGAATAGAGCTGGACGATAAAATTTCGAAATATTTACCTGTGGAACTCATGGAAGGGCTTCATGTTTTAAAAGCAGTTGATTATTCCAATAATATCACCGTAAAACATCTTATATCCAATACGTCAGGAATACCGGATTACTTTTTTCATAAACAACCCGATGGAAATACCTCTGCCTCTGAACTTATTGATGGGAAAGATGGTTCCTGGCATTTTGAGAAAACAATAAAATTAGTAAAAGAACTTACTCCTGATTTTGTGCCGGGGAAAAAGGGAAAAGCGAAATATTCCGACACCAACTATCAGCTGCTCGGCAGAATCATTGAAATCATTACCGGGAAGTATATTGATGAAGTGTTTCAAGAGTATATTTTTGATGAGCTTAATTTGAAGCACACCTATGCATATAAAGACCCCTCTGACACTAAACCAGTTCCTTTCTATTATAAATCTAACAAACTATGGCTGCCTAACTACTTAGTATCAATCACGCCAGAAGGTGGTATTGTTTCTACAGCAGAGGAAGTGATGATTTTCTTGAAAGGATTTTTTACGGGTCATTTTTTTCCAAAAGAGAAGATAGAAGACTTGAAAAAGTGGAATGTAATATTGCCACCACCTAGTCTTTTTTTCTATGGAATAGGTTTGGAGAAACTTTTTGTTCCAAGAATAGTCTCTCCTTCCAAACCTATAAAAGAAATAATAGGTTTTTGGGGACAAACCGGTTCCTTTGCTTGGTACAACCCTGATACGGATTTATACTTTACCGGTACTACGAATCAGATAAATGGTGCAGGACATTCTGCTGTCCTAAAAGCAATTTTAAAGATCATCAAATCAGAGATTTAAGATATGCTACATCGATTATAAACAACAGGGGATGGTGATGTTTCTAAACTGGGTCATGTAAGTGTGTTCTGTTCCCTTAAGCTTTGCTCATTCATGACAGAGCAGTCCCCGAAGTCATTTTCATCTTAAAGACACTTAAAAATCAGCATTTATATCGTAAGCGATTTCTCTAGTGATTTGTTACAATAGTAGTAACAAGAAATCAAGATGGAGTGTTTTTATGAAAAAAGGCTCAGTAGAAAACGAAATATTGTCCATTGAAGAAATTGAAGAGTTGTGGTCGAAAACCTATAGTGCAGAAGGGAAACCAGACTGGTCACATATTTTTCCGTTTTATCATGAAGATATTATCTTTCAGGATTCAATCCAGAGAATAGAAGGTAAAGTTAAATTTGAAGCAATGTGTAATCGCTTGGCTAAGCGCTGTAAAAGCTTGAGAATGGATATCTACACCATTATTAAAACGGATAATATTGTAATGTTGGAATGGAAGATGACAATGTCTTTTCGTATTTTTCCTAAAAAACCGATTTATGGTACTACGAGATTAACGTTTGATAGAGAAGGTCTGATTATTGAACAGAGAGATTATTACGATCTGTGGGGCGATATAATGGATGGCATTCCGATAATTAGACCCATCTACCGCTTGTTTATGAGAGTCCTTTTTGGATGAGGAGACACAAAGTGATAGTTAAATTTCCGGAACAATTGATGTTCATGAAAAATAGTAGAGCTGTTCAAAAGCAGAGCGATGAATCGATGGATGGGAAAGTCTGTGTCGTAACCGGTGCAACATCCGGTGTGGGGTATGAAGCTGTAAAAAAATTAGCTGCCGGCAAAGCAACCATTGTGATGCTGGTGAGAAACGAAAATAAAGCTAAAGCCGTCAAAGAAGAAATCGAGAAAAAATATTCAGTTTTTATCGATTATTTTATCGCGGATTTTTTCGATTTGAAGCAAGTTGAAAAAGCGGTCATGGCAATTATGGGTAAATACCCAAGAGTGGATGTCCTAATAAATAGTGCTGGTCTTCATTCAACTAAAAGAATATTGAATAAAGACGGTTATGAAATGGTTTTTTGTGTGAATCATTTAGCACCCTTTTTGATCACTAAACTGTTATTGAATAAACTGATTGAATCTTCGCCATCACGAATTATTCAGGTCAATTCTGAAGGACATCGCTTCAACGGATTGAATGTTAAAGATCTGAACTGGGAAAAGCGAATCTATACTGGCTTGAGAAGTTACGGAGCTTCCAAGACGGCACAATTGTTAACTGTTTGGCAGTTAGCAGAAGAGTTAAAAGGAACTGGTGTTACTATCAACGCAATGCACCCGGGTGCTGTGAGGACTAACATTGGGAAAAATAACGGCAGATTATACAGGTGGTTTTTACATCATGTAACTTGGCATTTTTTAAAAGAACCGAAGATATCCGGTGAGGCTATTTATTATTTAGCTTCATCGAGTGAATTAAGCAATGTCAGTGGCGCCTTTTTTAATCTAACAATCGAAGAAATACCGGCAAAACATGCTATGGATCCGAAAAAACAAGAAAAAATCTGGGAGCTAAGTTTGAAAATGACCGGCTTAACCAAAAAGGAGGGATGATAGAATGAGATATGATGCAGTTATTGTCGGTGGGGGAATCGCCGGATTGACAAGTGCAGCTTTTCTGACCAAAAAAGGCTATAAAATAATGCTTTGCGAAAAAGAAGATAATGTCGGTGGTTTAGCGAGTTCATTCTATTATGACGGTTTTTTGTTTGATTCGGGTGCTAGAGGGATCATAGATTCCGGAATTGTTAAGCCGATGCTGAAGCAACTTGATATAAACGTTGAATTTGTCAAAAGTGTCGTAACGATCGGAATCGAAAAAGAAGTAATACGAGTTGAAAAAATTGACAGCCTGAATGATTATCGGGAAATGCTTGTAAAACTTTATCCCGATAGTGAAAATGATATTGATGTTATCCTTCGTGAAATTAAAAAAGTAATGGATTATATGGACGTTTTATATGGAATTGAGAATCCTTTATTCAAAGATTTAAAGAAAGATAAAGAATATCTCTTAAAAACATTGTTTCCCTGGTTATTTAAGTTTGCTGCAAAATCAGGCAAGATCAAAAAGTTCAATGTACCTGTTTATGATTATCTGAGCCAGTTAACCGATAATCAATCCTTGATCGATATAATAAGTCAGCACTTTTTTCAAAAGACACCTGCTTCATTTGCGTTGAGCTATTTCAGTCTATACTTAGATTATGAATACCCAGTTAAGGGAACCCTTGATTTGGCGGAGAAACTAAAGGAGTATATCATCAAATCAGAAGGTGTTATAAAGACCGGTACAGAAATTAAAATAATTGATAGCAATAATAAATCTCTTCTTGATCAGAATAATCAGTATTATGAATATGATCAACTGATTTGGGCGGCTGATACTAATCAGCTATATAAAGCGATCGAACTGGAAACCATTAATGACAATAAAATCAAGCAAGAAATTGAGGGACAGAAAAAACTTCTCAGAGGAAAAAGAGCAGGCGATTCAATTTATTCCTTATATTTAGCCGTTGATTTAGACAAACATTACTTCCAAAAAATATCGAGTGGTCATTTTTTCTATACACCTGATAAAACAGGTCAATCCAAGGTTTTTAAAAAACTAAAAACGGTAAGTCAAGCAACCGAAAAACAAGAAATTTTTGCTTGGATGAGTGAGTATCTGGAGTATACTACTTATGAAATCGCCATCCCTTCATTGCGGAATGAAGAACTAGCCCCAAAAGGGAAAACGGGTTTAATTGTCAGTGTTTTAATGGATTATGATTATATCAGTAATATTGAATCTCTAGGTTTTTATGAAGAGTTTAAGCATTTCGCTGAAGATAAGATGATTACTGTCCTTGACAACAGTATTTACGGAAGCATAAAGGAAAAAGTGATCCACCAATTCAGTTCTACCCCCCTCACCATCGAAAGACTGAGTGGCAATCTTGAAGGTGGGATAACCGGCTGGTCTTTTACAAACGATGTCATACCAGCGATAACAAAGATGACTAAAATAAAAAAAACCAGTTACACACCAATTCCAGATATATTACAAGCGGGTCAGTGGACATTCAGTCCCTCAGGGTTGCCCATAAGTGTTTTGACCGGAAAGATTGCAGCTGACAAAGCAGTTCAGACCTTGAAGAAAGGAAAAGGTAAATGAAAAATATTGTTCTATATAAAAGTAAATATGGGCACACTTTTCAGTATGCAACTTGGATTGCGGAAGACTTAGGTTGGGAAATAAGAGATTTTTCCGAATTTAAAAAAACAGAAATAAAAGACTACGACACTATTATTTTTGGAAGTGGCGTTTATATGGGCAAAATAAACAAAATTAAAAAAGTCCTTGAATGGTTTAAAGATAAACCTATCATTATTGTTGCCTGTGCCGGCAACAATAATGTTGAGAAAGATATCACTGACATTAAAAATAATAATTTTAGTAAGGAGCAATTAGCCTTTCATACATTTTTTTATGTGCCTGGGGGTGTTGATTTTTCTAAGGTGAAAGGCATTAATAAAATGATGCTAAATGTATTTATAAAAATCGTGGAAAGAAAGAAGAAAAAAACGGAGGATGAAGAAGCGATCCTCGATAGTTATTATCATCCGACTAATTATGTTGATAAAAAGCATATTGGAGCGATTGTTTCTTATGCTGAAAAGATTTAAGGGTTTCAGACATGTATCTTTTAAATCATTTCGTTTGATAAAGTAAGCTAGAGAGCTTATTCGTTAATAGTTAATAAATTAAGAGAAAATACAGCAGTTTTTGAAGTTTGAAAATAAACGTTATAGTGATAAGGAACTTCAAAAAACATAAAAGGAGTAGGGGAAATGACACGTAAAACTAAAGCATATATCAACGTAATTTTATTAATTCTCACATTGATCGTCAATGGTATGGGAGCTTTTGGTTTAATAAATGGGCTTTCGCAAAAAGAAGTATCAGATATGTATCCGACTTTGATCACACCAGCACCCTCCACCTTTAGCATTTGGAGTGTGATATACACGTTTTTGATTATCTCTATAGCAGTTATGATCATTAAAAATGAAGAGTTATACTATGGACGTGCGATTGATGAAATCAGTTATCTTTTCTGGGTATCATGTATTTTGAATATTGTCTGGATTATAAGCTTTTCTTATAACTTGATCGGTCTGTCGACATTATTCATTTTTGCTTTTCTCATTGTTATGGTTTTAATTGTAAAAAAAGTTGGGAAAATACAAACGAAAAGACGCTGGCTGCTACCTATAACATTCGGCTTATATTCAGGATGGCTTTTTATCGCAACGGTTGTAAATATAGCGGCTTGGCTTGTTAAAATTGAATGGGATAGATTCGGAATAGCTGCTGAGACTTGGAGTGCCATTATACTTCTAGTTGCAGTAGGATTGACTTTATTAGTCTTATTAAGTACCGAAAATGCAATATTCCCAATCCCTTTAGCATGGGCATACTTTGGTATCTATAATTATTTATTGGCACCGGAAGGGTATCAAGGGCAATACAACTTCTTGCAAAATGTTGCATTGATAGGGATAGTACTCTTAATTGGGATTGCAGCAATCCAGTTTTATAAAAATCAGTATAAAATCATGCCAGATAGATCAGTAGCAACAGAGTGATGCCAAGTAGAAAATTAGCTTGTCGAACTAATATTTATAGCAAATAGACATAGAATTGTAGCAATGTATTCAAGCGTTACCTTTTATTATATAAAAAATACCAGAACTCATATAAAAGTGAGTTCTGGTATTTTTTTGATTAGAGCTATTAGTAACAGCTCTTCACTAAAGATGATAGAGATATAGAGGCCAAGAAATGAAAATGAAAGAATAATATACTGCCTAAAAACTATCATAAATATGTATAAAGGACATCACTGGAACGGAGATGCATGCTATGTCTAGTGAAAAATTACTATATAGCAGTTTCATAATTAAAACTAGTGCTGGCCTCAACAATAAAAGCACGTGTTTATTAAGAAACACATGCTTTTAAGACGGTGCCTTATGCTAAAATCCTTTTTGCTGGCCTTCATAAGGTGGGTTTTCTTCATTTAAAAATTCATCGACACTGGGCCCTGATAATTTTTTGAGACCTTTGATTCCAAATACATAGGTTGAAATAAGTAGAATAATGTTCATCGGCCAACCCATAATAGTATTGATGTAGAAGTAAACAGAGAAGTTTCCCCTTAAAAAAAGAGCGGTTTGTATAAACAGTTTGAGCAGAAAGTAACCAGCCCATAAGAGCGTGACGTTTCTATATGCTGGACGAATATCGTCTCGCATGTACCAGTCGATTGGCCAGCCTCTACTTATATGACTTAACAAAGCTGCTAACGGTCGGTGAGCGATAAGCGATACTACACAGGCGGTGGCAATCAGTCCTGTTGAAATTATACCAGGAAGATAATAATTGATTGCATCACCTGATAATAAACTGAAGCCGATAGAAAGGAGCACACCACCTACACCAACTAAAGCATATCTTTTTGTATGCCCTCTGACTATTCTATAAATGATGAGGATAAGAAGATAAAGGAGCGTTATGCCACTGGCAAATTCAAGAGACCCCAATTGATTCGTTAGAAAAAAGATCAAAGGTGGAAATATGGCATCAATCGTTTTCTTCTGAAACACAAGGGCTAGTTGTTCTCCCCATTCTCTAACTTTTTCCATTAGTTACACTCCTGTCTATGCCCTGAAAAACGACTGTCCAATCTCCTTTTGATTCATACAGAGCTTTCAAGACATAAATACATCCTGTTAAAAATCCGAAAATCATCATTGTGACAACCCAGACGATAATTTTCCACATTGTTTTCTCCCGATAAACAATCCATATGGAAAATAAAGCGAATCCTACGTATAAATCAATCAAGGACATGATTCCCCATGGATTTTCAAGTAGCGCTCCTCCGTCAGCAAGAAAATCTCCATTGACGAATCCATTAATCAATCCTACTGACATTGCCAGCAAACCAATCCACGAAACTATTTTTGCAGCTTTCATCTAAATTTCCTCCTTTAAATAAATCATACTTTATATAATTGACTTTCTTCAGTTATACACCTGATATAATCTATCTTTTCACCATTAATTTTGTTTTAATTTTACCATACACTGACTACTAAAAGCTGAAAATCTAATTTGAAGTTATTAAGATTTTGTCAGCAATTTATATATCTGTTAATACAGAGCTATACTGTAATAGAGCTGAGAAGTGTCATATCTGATAAATCAAAACGTAGTTATCTACTTTTGCAAAAAAAAATGAATAGGCTTAATTTAATAACGGCAGTATTCCTCACACCACAGTTAAAGAGCTAGTGCAAACAGAGGATAATCAAGAGGAGGTGTTAAATTTTTCTCAAGTTAAGCGCGACTCGATACTGAAGGAATAAATGGGATTTAAAAAAAAATGCAGTAAAAGCGTCAACCTGATATGATATAAGAAGGTAAAAATATAATTTTTATTACACTATTGAGTCTTAAATGTTTATGGTGAACGAAAAAGGAGCATGTATGATGGGTCAAAAAGAAGTCGTGCAGTCGTTGTTTCAAAACAGGATCGGTATCCTGGCAACGATGCACAAAAAGGAAGAAGTCATTTCACCTATATTGGAGAAAGAGCTGGAGATTAAAATTATTGTACCAGAAGGGTTTGATACGGATAAGTTTGGTACTTTTACCGGTGATGTCGAACGTACTGGAGGTCAGTTTGAAGCGGCACGACGTAAAGCTGAAGGTGCGATGGCTTTATATGGAGAAACCATGGCAATTGCCAGTGAAGGAACATTTGGTCCTCATCCCTTTGTCCCTTTTATTCCTTTCAACCGAGAAGTCGTATTATTAGTTGATAAAGAGAATGATATTGAGATCAGCGGAATTGCAACGACTACTGAAACTGATTTTAAACACAAAGTGGTAAATAGCTTTACGGAAGCCTATGAATTTTCTTTATCCGTTGGTTTTCCCGAGACAGGCATGGTCGTAAAATTAAGTGAGCATTCAAAGGATTCAAGCGAAATGATCAAGGGGATTACAACAAAAGAAGAACTGGAGAAAGCAGTCATGTTTGCTTTAGGAAAATCAACTAACAGCGAAGTTTTCTTAGAAACAGATATGAGAGCATTGTATAATCCAAAGCGTATGAAAAACATCGAGGCTGCAACTAGGGACCTTGTCAAAAACATACGTAGTCTATGCCCAAATTGCGAATGGCCGGGTTTTAAAGCGACGGAAAGAAAAAAGGGACTGCTCTGTGAATGGTGTAAACAACCGACCGAACTGACTTTATCGTATCAATACAGCTGTAATAAATGTGGACACAATGAAGAGAAATTGTATCCAAATGGAATAGAACAGGCAGATCCGGGTAGTTGTCAGTATTGTAATCCTTGAATCAAGATAAGATTTATTCTGCAATAGAAGAACTCCAGATATGAATTTCATCTTATTGATTGAAAAGGTATGAGATATCATACCTAGCTTACCTAAACAGATCAGCTATCCTTTAAACATCAATGATTGGTTTGGGAAACTTACTGATTTGGAAACACGATCGGAAGTTGTCAATGATAATAAAGAACAGGAAGTGGGAGAACGCTTCCCGCTCTATTATTTACGGGCTCTCACACTTAGGGTTTACCATTCCACCCAATGTCGACGAGTACTGGGTAGGTGAAGCAGGTCTCGGGCCTTCATTTATTGAAGCGGAAGGTACTAAGAATGATTTCACAATTAATAGTGCAAAAACACTGGTATAAGAACACCACATAAACACGTCTATTGCGTCTTATAATAAAAAACTATCCCATGAAAATAATCAGGGGATAGTTTGCGTATGTGAATCTCGTTAGTTAAGCACGTTTTTTTCTGCCAAAATATAGGATGCCAAAGATTAAAAAGGCTATTGTCACGATAATTGATAGTATCAGAAAGGCCACGGGCCCGAATTGATAGATAAACGGAAGGGAGGCAGCGGTAACGATACCTCCGCCGACAAAGGGTTCAAACAAAATCTGTTTGTATCCATAACCTTCTAGTGCAGGCGTCTGATGATCAGGATCGGCTATTTTCATTAAAAGGATACCTGTCGCAGCCATTCCTGTTGCCTGACCGAAATCCCCAAGACCTCTTTCAAACCAATAATCCGGTATCAGACGAGGACCGAGAACCAGGAAGGCAAAGACGTTCCATGTAACTGCCGTTATGGATATCAAAAAGAACGGGATGAGATTATCACCAATGACTGCCAATGATATGGTCGCCAGTGCAGAGAAGAGTAGAATGTCCAGTGCAAATCCGGCTATTTTACTAATTAAAATAAGACTGATATAATCATCTATTTTCAGTTTCCCCGAGACAAGCTGAACCACTATACCGCCAATCATTGCAAGCGGGAAAAGCGGGATATAACTGAGGAGATAGATGTCTGACCATGCTCCCCAGGTTGAGGCTTCAAGAAGGATCAGCCCCTGCTGAAGAATGTAGCCGATGACGATCGCCAAGGCAATGAGAGCAAAGTGAAAGGCCAGCGGTTCAATTGCTTTTGCTTCCTTTACGTCAGGTTCGAAGTCGTACCCATAAGTTTCGCCAATGGCTTCACGTTCCTCCTCAGTAAAGTATGGCCGACCACCGACGTGTTTGGCTACCCCTTTGCGAAAAGCAATGTTGATGATCAGAATACCGACAAGAACACCACTCAATATTCCGACAGTTGCCAGTCCGAGAGCCAAATCAAGGCCTTCAGGAAATCCAAGGTCAGTAAATGTATTCGTCAAGCCGGCAGCAGTACCGTGTCCACCGACAAAAGCAATCTCAATCAGTCCCCCGGCAAGTGGGTTCATCCCGAATACAGGAGTCAATACGAATAACGTTAACAGTAAGCCGACTACGTATTGCCCCCAGGATACAACTTGACCCATGACGATCTGTGGTCCAGAAGTGTGCCAAACTTTCTTCAGGCTAGGAATGGCTTTACCTATAAAAAGTGAGGCAAAGACAATATTAATGAACATCCCAGGAAGTGGACGCCAAACGTCTAACGCAAATTTCGGGATCAATCCTGTATAAAATAAGGATGATTCATCCAGCAAGGTGGAAGTTATTCTTCCCAAAACATCTGGTCCTAACATTAACGCGATGAAGCCGGCAATGATTGAACTTGGCAGGAATAAGTTGTGCAGCCATTTCGTACGGTACCGAAAAGCTTTTCCCACAAGCAGAAAAATACCAATCAGTAAAAAGCTAAAACCAATTCTATTTGGAGACATGATAGTCCCTCCTTTTATAATTTAGTAAATCTATATATGTCCAAACTTTTATTTTATATTAAATCACTCAATCATACAACTGACACTCTTTTAAGAAAGCGATTTCACAATAATGTGTCAGTCATACTTGCTGAGTATGAGCCATCAAGGGTTCGCTTTGGCACAAGGATGAATCGAAGAGTATACTAAGAGAAAGAAATGAGATAAATAAATCGGATATATAAAGATTTAGCGTAAAGTGATATACATAAGAAAAGAGTCAACTGCCAATGGAAATAACAGAACTGTTTGAATCACTTAAACTAAGGAGGAATAATAGTGATTGACAGATATATATACGCAGTTACCAGAGAATTGCCGGAAAAATCCAGGAAAAAAGTAGCTAGTGAATTAAAAGCCTTAATTGACGATATGATGCATGAAAAGGATGATGCTCTTTCTGAAGAAGAGAGAATCGCTGAAGTTTTACTTGAGCTTGGAAATCCAAGAGAGTTGGCAAATCGCTACCGTGGAAAAGAAAGGTATCTTATTGGACCTAAATACTTCTACAAATATCTTTTCGTCATGAAAATCGTTATGATATCCATTGTTATCGGGATATCAGTGGTGTCAGGATTGGGAGCAATATTTTCCACTGAGAGCATTGCTGAAGTGGCTAGCGGTTATCTATTCACCTTGTTTTCTGCTGTCTTACAGGGAGCAGCTTGGGTGACCGGAATCTTTGCTTTATTGGAGTATAATGAAATATCCGTTGAAACTGAAAAAGAGCAGGGTGTATGGGAACCTTCTCAATTAGCAGCATTAAAAAATGAGAAGGCTTTAATATCAAGAGGAGAATCTATCTTTTCTATTATTATCAGTACACTATTTCTGCTATTATTTTTCTTTCTGTATGAGAAAATCGGTATTTATTATAGAGTGGACGGCGAGTTTAGTTTTATTCCACTTTTTAATATAGAAGGAGTTACCGAGCTTAAGCTCATTGTTTTTTTGATATTCACTATCAACATCTTGGTAGAATTGATTAAAATAATAAAAGGCAGATGGACACTTAAAATAGCTGCCATAACCGCGTTGCTGAATGTAATATCTGCGGCATTGTTTATCAATGTCATTTACAATATGGATATTTGGAGTAGTGAATTCGTGCAGAGATTCGAAGAGTATATGCCGATATCCTTTGAAAGGATGATAGTAGTAACAATAGTTGTAATAATCATTGTTACTATTGGTGAGTCTTTATCTGCTCTGTACAAGGGATTTAGATACGGGTAACAAGACTATATCAAGAAAATTAGTAGTGAAAGGGAGGAAAGCTATATTAAAATTAATTAACTTCTAAGTTATAGTAAATGGGTTTTTTTGTTAGGAAAAGTCAAAATATATTAAGAGAAAAACATATAATTAGTTCTAACTATCTCATAATGAGGTACTTGCTCTAGAAAGATCAAGATTCTGATTAAGACATAATCAATGGGATGTTATTAATGTCTAATAAAAGAGGTGATCAAAATCAAATATCTAGTATTTAGTTTTTGGTTTATCATAATTCACACAGGAGCTTATACTTTTGCAGGGGCGATAGCTTTAAAGTTAAGTAAAGATTTATATGAAGAACAAAAGCGATTAATTGATTATGTTAGGGACATGTCAGATGAGAACGATAAGAAGCATGTAGAAAAATGGTTTCTTCCAGCCCAGATAATTCGAGGTCTTTTGATGTCTATTGTGCTATATCCAATTCTAGGTTTATTGGGTGAAACTAGCTTTTTATTGCGTTTTATATTTATGGGTGGCCTGATGTTCGTATATACTGATGTTGGCAGTGCGATCCCATTTCCTCATAATGTCGAAGGGTTTATATATATGAAGCCAAAGTATTTAAATAGAAAAGCGATGGGTAAACTTTATCTTGAAATGGTTATTTACAGTGTTACATTCGCCCTTTTAGCAGGCTGGTTCTTATTTTAAATGAGTAATGTATTAAGCTAACAGTTTTTGTTTTTCCGATAATGAAATCAATCAAAAAAATTAAAAATAATAGAATGGACGAATAAAGAGCACTCAGAATCGGGTGCTCTTTTATGCATTATTAAAAAAACAATAGACTTTCAATATGAAACCTTTCATATATTAAAATGCTTACTGACAAAATCTGAAGGTCGTTCTTTAAAAGTATTCATTCGCAGAAGGATATAAAGTAAACTAGCATTTGACAAAACAGTTATAACAGTTAAAATAGATAAAGTTAGATGTATGGAAATTTCTTATAATAGAAACTACCATCAACTAGAGCACGTAATCAATCAGAAAACTCTCATAACCTTAAATGTAACTTTAATAGTGAAAGGATTTATTTAAACATGAAAGATAATTTTTGGAAAGATTTGCCTAAACCATTTTTCGTTCTGGCACCCATGGAAGATGTGACGAATGTTGTATTTCGTCATGTCATAAGTGAAGCGGGCCGTCCGGATGTGTTTTTTACTGAGTTTACGAATACAGTAAGCTATTGCCATCCCGAAGGGCGCAATAGTGTACGCGGGCGTTTGACCTTTACAGAGGACGAACAGCCGCTTGTCGCCCATATTTGGGGGGATCAGCCTGAGCACTTCCGAGAAATGAGTATTGGGCTGGCGAAAGAGGGATTTAAAGGGATAGATATCAATATGGGTTGCCCTGTACCGAATGTATCGGGGAAAGGAAAAGGCAGTGGTCTGATCCGTCGTCCGGAAGTTGCTTCTGAGTTAATCGAAGCAGTCAAAGCGGGCGGATTGCCGGTAAGCGTGAAAACGAGACTCGGCTACACCAAACTGGATGAATGGCGTGACTGGATCACACATTTATTGAAGCAAGATATTGTGAACTTGTCTATCCACTTGCGTACGAAAAAGGAAATGAGCAAATATGATGCTCACTGGGAACTGATTCCGGATATCATGAAGTTACGTGACGAAGTCGCTCCCCATACGCTGATTACAATCAATGGAGACATCCCTGACCGCGAAACGGGAATGAAACTGTTTGAAAAATATGGTGTCGATGGCATCATGATCGGGCGAGGTGTCTTCACGAATCCCTTTGCTTTTGAAAAAGAGCCGAAAGAGCACACCAGCACTGAGATGTTGAATCTTTTGAGACGCCATTTAGATCTCTTTGATGAGTATGAGTTTTCTTCAGAAATGCAGCAGTCGTTCAAACCTCTGCGCCGCTTCTTTAAAATTTATGTCCGTGGCATTCGTGGTGCAAGTGGCTTAAGAAGTCAGTTGATGGAAACAAAAACAACTGATGACGTGCGTGCACTGTTGGATGACTTCGAAGAAGAATTTGAGAAGTCAAAGCAAGACATTGAACAGTCATATCCCATAGACAGTTAAAAAAATTTATAAGCAGGATTTGTCTCTTCACAGACGAATCCTGCTTTTTATTTATCACTAGCAACATAAAGCTTTTCTGATTTGATGAAGAAAAACAATGGTTATATTTTAATGTGATACATATATTTAGTATAATTAACATGAAGTGAAGCTTATTCATTAGGGATGTATTAGCGATATCTTTGTGGAGAAAGGAGAAAGTAAAGTGGATAAAGAAATCAATGAAAAAATAATGGTGAAAACTACTATAAATGAAAATGTAAAAGAAGTATGGGAATATTGGACGAAACCGGAACATATCACTAAATGGAATCGGGCATCCGATGACTGGTGCACGCTTTTTGCAGAAAATGATTTGACAGCAGGAGGGAAATTTCTATATAGAATGGAAGCGAAGGACAAAAGCGATGGGTTTGATTTTACGGGTACCTATTCCGAAGTGATACCTTTAAAACGCATTGCGTATACTTTGGATGACGGTAGAAAAGTAAACATCACCTTTATACCAACAGATAATCAAACAGAAATAATCGAAACTTTTGAAGGAGAGAAGTTGTATTCCTTCGAACATCAACAGCAAGGCTGGCAGTCTATTTTGGATCATTTCAAAGAATACACAGAAATCAGCTCTCGTTAAAAAATGACTTCACACTAGTTAAGTAGAAAAAATGTGCTGAGAGTCAAGAGAAGAGGAAATGGAAATGAAAGATCAAGTTCAGGATATTCAGTTTACACGATTGAATGAGGGCAGTGAATCTTTGATTGCATTAAGAGACTTAAATATACTTTTTGCTGAGGCATTCAACGAACCGGATACTTATTTAGGAGGAAAGCCTTCAGATGAGTATCTATTATCTTTGCTGTCTAAGAAGCATATCATTGTCTGTGTTGCGACAGTCAATCAAAAAGTGGTTGCGGGTCTTGTGGGGTATGTGATGGAAAAATTCGAGAAAGAGCGAAGTGAGGTATATATCTACGACTTAGCTGTCGAGGAGGACTACCGCAGGAAACAGATAGCAACAAATCTTATTCTTTTTTTGAAAGATGAGGCGGTTAAAGCTGGTGCCTGGGTGGTGTTTATACAAGCAGATCCTGAAGACACGCCTGCTATAAGGCTATACGAATCTCTTGGTATTCGAGAAGAAGTGTTTCATTTTGACATAGCCATTGAATAACAGTCCATTTAAATTATTGATATTTTTTAATAATCAGTACAAAAAGCCTATAGAATAGACAGCAGAAATTGTCTATCCTATAGGCTTTTTATAGAAAAAATACGAAAATCAGTAGAAATTCATAAAGTGGAACAGAAAAACTTGAAGATATTTTTCGTTAAGAGAATCGAAAGCTTGCTGCTATTTTTCTTCGAATAGATCTTTTATATTGAAGACAAGATATGAAACCAATTTAAGTGTGTGTTTAGATTAAAATAAATCCTTGATTTTAATACGATCATCATACATTCGGTCGTCACGAACAAAAGAAGTGATGTCACGTATTTCCCAATCTGTTTGATGTATTTCTTTCAGGTGGTTAACGATATCATAAAAACTGTAATTTTTATTGGAGTTTACCAGATAGGTATCCGGTTTATATTCCAGCGCGATATTAACAATTGTATCAGCTGTTTCTTCCAAGAAACTACACGAAGGATACCATTTCGAACTAGCCTCAATGAATTCATTTTTTTCCTGTTCTTTTACTAAAAAATCGAACATATCATTCGATCCGGTTTTGGAACCTATTTGCCAGCCCAACCTGGTAATGATTGCATGCGGATTATGTTCTCTCACACTATTCTCGCCGGCAATCTTGTAACGGCCATAGTCTTCTTCTGAATTTGGCACACTCTGAATATCATACGGACCTGTGCCTTTCTCAGAAAAAACCGAAACCGTACTTGTGAATAATAGTTTTACGCCCAGCGCATTTGTGGCTTTTGCAATATACTCTACCCATTCCACTGGTCCGGTTGCAATATGGAAGAATAGGTCAGGTTGTGTCTCTTTGATAAAATTAAAAACAACGTCCTCGCTATCTATGCCTACTTCTTCACGGTTCCAAATCACGACATCAATATTCTGTTTTTTTAATTCCTCATAAATGAAGGGGGCAACTGTTCCGTTCATACCTGTGATCATTGCTTTCATAATTAAACTCTCCTAATGAGTATGTATTTACTGAATTTGAAATATACTTTAACATTATATCAAATCCTTTATCGCTTTTACACTAAGATACACCGCATGCATTAATTGAGGACTGAAAAGTAGGTTATAAATATCTTGTGATAAAAAAATCTCGAGATTTACTTTTTTATCAATAAAATAAGGAGAACCATTTCATGAAAAAGTGAATGGAAATCGTTCGTTTTAGAATTTCATATTTGATTTCAAGCCATATAATCACACAAGTTTAGAAGGGTTAACCAATGGATTATCAATAGGTGATGGAGTATAATAGACTTAATAAAAATGATGACGATTAAGGGATTAAAGCTAGTTTTTTTGAAGACGCTATATGAACAATCCTTCGTTTGTTAAAGTGCGTTATGTGACGTTCTTTAATCTTTATATTGCTTACTGCTATTTACTCCGGATATTTCCCGCATATACATAGACCTTTATAAGAAAATAGAAAAACATGAAAAAGGCATAATGACTGCTGAGGAGGGTATGTATGAAAAAAGAAACAGGAATTTTAATTGGAATTTTATTGTTTATAATATTAGCAACTTTTAAACTGTGGATAAAAGCATCATTTGAACTTCAATTATTTGGGCTGATAATTTTAATTGCTGTTTCGCTTTTCTTGAAGCGTGAAATTATGAAAAGAATTAAGCTGAGAATTAAATAGAAAAGCGGAAAAGATAGGGTCAATGTTATTTGATTTTATATTGTGCTTGTTTATTTGCGAGAAACACTTATCTAGACTAAATTATTTGCAGTTAACCGTTACAAAAAACCTCAGCAAAAAGGTGTTCTCAAGAGCTATTGAGAACGCCTTTTTTTTATAATTCACAATGTATTTTTTACGAAAAATATCGAACTTTCCGGCTTGGTGAGAATGAAATGTCATGAATCAGTGTACTGAATTTTGGTTTTTTCTTATGTTAAATAGAAAAATGTTCACTTTACTATTTGAAAATTGTTTAAATAACACTGAAAGTACAAAAATATAAGAGTTAATCAATGAACTATCAATATGTGATTGGGTATAATGAATTTAACAATAAAGATCGGTATTATGGGTGATATTTGGCAAACCAATCTAGTAAGTCCACTCGATACCTGTGAACACAGCTGTTTTTATATTGACATCTAATAATTCAGTGACATTGAAAGAGAACTCATAAAATCTGTGTTTTATCAGCTGAAAAAAATATTTCTATGGAAGAAGATGAAATGATGAGAACTTTAATTGTCTATGCTACTAAATACGGCAGTACTGAAAAATTTGCCCATATATTGGGAGACATACTCCATGATGACGTCGATTATTTGGAGGCGAAAAGCAGCGTTAACAAAGACTTGATTCATTTCGACACGATCATCATCGGCGGCCCCATATATATGGGACAGATACGTAAAGATATCACTTCTTTCTGTGAAGACCACCTTGAAATGTTGAAAAGCAAACGTCTTGGTTTATTTATTTGCGGGATGCAGGACGAAGATGTCATCAAAGATCAACTACAATCTAGCTTTCCGCCAGAATTAATACAGCTGGCAACTGTCACCGCACACTTTGGAGGGATGTTCCAGTTTGAGGACATGAGCTTTTTTGATAAAGCAATCACTAAAAAGATAGCTAAGATTTCTTCGGATTACTCTGACGTCAGAGAAGAAACAATTAAGGCATTCGCTCAAACGATGAATACCAATGTGGATGACTAACAATAATTCGACTAAACGAACGAAGCAGATTCCAGTTTAACGTTTAAAATGCTGCTATATTGATGTTGAAACACAATATGAAAATTCAAATTCTGTCCTTTTCAACTATGTACAAAAGAAATTTTAACGACAATGGCTCGTGAATAAAATCATTATTCAGACCACTAATCAAAAGAAAGGGTCAGCGATATGGAAAAATTTATAGAATTGAATACCGTTAACATTTCAGAAGAACACATCTGCTGTGCCATATCGGATAAGAAGTGTAAAGAAAGCTATGAGCTAAAAAAAGATTGGTTGAAAAAGGAATTCAGTAATGGTTATGTTTTCCGTAGAATTGATGCGAGAGCAAAAGTCTTTATTGAATACGGGCCGGCTGAAAAGGGATGGGTACCTGTAGATGCACCTAATTATCTATTGGTAAACTGTTTTTGGGTATCTGGAAAATATAAAGGAAATGGCTATGGAAAAGCTTTGCTTGAAACCGCTATTGAAGATGCAAAAAAAAATGGGAAGAGTGGATTGACTACTGTCGTTGGAACAAAGAAATTTCATTTTATGAGTGATACGAAATGGCTTTTAAAACAGGGGTTTGTAGATTGTCAGAAAACAACATCAGGGTTCAGTCTTTTAGTGTTGAAAATTGATCCCGATGCCCCAACACCCAGATTTAATGAGTCTGTAATCAGTGGTGAATGTGCTGAGAAAGTAGGGATAGTTGTTTATTATTCAAACAGGTGTCCATTTGCAGAGTTCCACGCCAAAACTTCTCTGATAGAAACAGCGACTAAAAGGGACATACCCTACAAAATCATAAAAATTGAAACCATGGAACAGGCACAAACAGCACCAAGTCCTGCTACTATTTTCAGCATGTTTTATAATGGGAAATTTATTACAACAGATATCAGTATCTGTATGGACAGCCGTTTTGATAAGTTATTAGAAAAAGCTTTGGAATAGGAAATGAAAACTGACAAAAAATAGCTTATTCCAGAATTGAATTATTTGAATTGTTTCTAAAGGTATCGGATTAATAGTAAGTTTAAAATTGATCGACTTCATCTAGCAGAGGTATAGTCAATACCGGAGGGGGATTTTTTCAGGAAAGATCGAAGTTGCTGAACCTCTGAACGTCAAGCAATATAATATATAAGGAGGAACGGGTATGTCTTATTATATTGATGAAGAAAAAGTAAGCCTTGATAATTTACAAAAGAGGATCGAAGAAACAGACTTGGTCCCCAGCCGAATTTTTCTATTGGAAAAGATTGATGAACAGTTTTTGAAATTAAAAGAGTATGGTTTTTTTGCCCTTAATGATTTGAGAAAAGGTTTGAAAAACAAAAAAGACATACCAATGCTATCAAAGGAGACCGGAATAAATTATGATTACTTGGTTTTACTTAGACGAGAAATAGAAAGTTATTTCCCGAAGGCATGTCAATTAAGCTCTTTTGATTGGTTTCCTCAAAAAGATGTAGCGAAATTAGAAACCCTTGGTTATAAGAATTCCGTTTTATTATTTGAGGCATTGAGTTCATCTGAGGAAAAGACTGAAATTATCAATGACTATGGATTTGAACCGGAATTTATTGAATCTATCCATAATTTGCTTGATCTGACAAGAATCCAGTGGGTCAGTCCCAATTTTGCCAGAATGTTAGTTGCTGCTGGATATACGAATGTGAGAATGATTTCAATGGCTGACGCAGATGAATTATGTAGCAAACTTGATAAGATGAATAAAGATAACAAATATTTTAAAGGGAAAATTGGACTTAGAGATATCAAACGGCTAGTGAAAGCGGCATCATATGTTTCGTGAAGAAGGGGAAAACTATGAAGATTTTAATAACTGGTGGTACGAATGGAATGGGAAAAGGCGTTGCTAAAGCATTAGCATCTATTGATAACCAATCACACGAGGTAATTATCCTTTGTAGATCAAAAGAACTTGGCGATAAAGTAAAAGCGGACTTTAAGAATACTACTCTCAATGAAAAAGTTTCACTAATTATATGTGACCTTACAAAACTAAGGGATGTTGAAAATGCGATAAATGAGATTCAAAGTAAGCATACTTTTTTAGATGGACTATTTATAAATGCTGGTTTAGGATATGCTGCCGAGAGAATTGAAACAGAAGATGGTATGGATTCGCATTTTCAAGTCAATTATTTATCTCATTTTATGCTGACCTTGAACTTGTTAAGCTTATTGGAGAAGTCCCAGAGTGGAGGAAGAGTTATTTTTAATGTCACAGAAGGAGGTGAAATTTTTTGGGATGATATGCAAATGATAAATAAGTGGGGATATGAAGATGGTATTCATCAGGCCATGGTTGCAAAAAGAATGTTTCTTGTGAAATTGCATGATTTATACAAAAATAAACATAATTCAAAAATAGCTTTTATCGGCTTTCAAATCCCTAAAACTGTGTGGAGCAACCAAATAAATATTATCCCTGCATATATGAGAATGATGGCAACTTTGATGAAGTTATTCGGAAGATTTATTACGATAGAAGAATGCGGAGAAATGATGGCTCCTATGTTTACCGAAAATCAAGAAGAAAGCCTTAAAAAGTCTGGAAAGTTTATTACTTTGAAAGATAATGAATTTGTAGAAATTAAAGAAGATATGCAAATATTGAATAAGCAGTCGCAAGAGAAATTGTGGGGAATCAGTCTCAACTTATGTGCAGATGAAAAAACAAGTCAAATTTCTAAATCACTATTTAGTCTTGAACAAGACGATGAATAAAATTACCGAAGACTCATCTCTTGTTATTTGAAACGCGAAAAATCAATTTGACGAAAATTAAGTGACGCTTATGAAAGAAGGGAGAAGAGATGTCATCAAGCCAGGATTTTGTGGATTATGTGGTGGAACAAATAGGTAATGCAGGCATGGTAACATACAGGAAAATGTTTGGGGAGTATGCCATTTATTGTGATAAAAAAGTTGTTGCACTGATATGTGATGATCAGCTGTTTGTAAAACAAACCGAAGCAGGGAAAACCTTTATAGACGATGTGAAGGAAGCCCCTCCATACCCAGGAGCAAAAATGAGTTTTCTAATAGAGGATAAAATTGATGATCAAGAATGGATCAGCCAATTAATCAAGATTACCGCAAATGAATTACCGTTGCCGAAACCCAAAAAAAAGAAAATTAAAAAAGAATAATGTTGAGACTGGATTATGTAATCATTTTAAAAAAAAATTAACGGACGTTATCAATACATGCTGAATAAAAGAGGAATGCTGCCGATATTAGGGGGAGATGAAATGAGAGGGAAAACACTGACTAACTGGTTGTGCCTTTCAGGCATCGTAAGTCTCGTTTTTTATATCTTGCATACTGTAGTTGGGGCGATGAATTATCCTGGATACGACTGGAGAAGCCAGGCAGTAAGTGATTTAACTGCAACGAACGCCCCTTCATTTGTGGTCGCAAATGGACTAGTCTCCATTCACCATCTATTTGCCTGTTTGAGTTGTGTGTTGGTTTGTATAATCATTCAGGGTAAGGGAAATAAAGTATTGAGAGTTGGGATATATCTGTTTGCCATAATGAATTGGGCATCGGCGATAGGCTACACTCTTTTTCCATTGACGGATAGTGGGTATGCCGGAACCTTTCAAGATGTTATGCATGTATACGTCGTTACAGCTGTAGTTGTCGTTTTATCGATTGTTTCAATTATTCTGATTATCATCGGGGGATTCAAAAATCATAAAAAATATCAGTCATTGGCTATTTGGGCAACTGTCACATTAGTATTCATGATTATCGGTCCCATCGGTACAAGCATAGTACCCATGGCATATTTCGGAATAGCTGAGCGTTTCAGCGTCTATAGTGTGGCTGTGTTCAATGCGATATTAGGTTTATATGGCTTTGTTTTCATTGAAAGGATAGAAAAAAAATTTAAATATCGAAAGGACGCATAAGATAACATTTCTTTAGGTCATCATATTTCATCAGTAGCCACAATTAAATCTCAATTTCAGCATAATTAGTGTTAGAATATATAAGAATGGTAGACATCTATGAGGTGGAGATCCAATACTTGATTACAAATAAATACATCGGCCTAAGATTAGCATGTTTATGCTGTTGTCTTGGGGCTTCTTTCATTTACAAGAACATAAGCGAGTTAAAAGATAGCTTAAATAAGCGAATAATAAACGTGAGTGATATGAAATTTTCGACAAACTACTAAAAAGCTGAAATGACTATTAGATATATTAGGAGGACATCGATCGTAAAATGTTTATAAAAACTGACAGATTGATTATAACTGAATTTGATAAGAGCATGACAGAAAGCGTGTATCTCAATTCTTTAGATGAGGATACTAGACGTTTTGTTCCGGACGAGGTGTTTGCAACGATTGATGAAGCAAAAGAAACTGTGGAAAAGCTCATTGCTTGTTACCAGAACGATACAGGGCCTTTTGTCTATCCGGTGATCCTCAAAGACGGAAAAAACATTGGTTATGTTCAGGCAGTTCAAACAGGAAACGATTGGGAGCTTGGGTACCATATAGCCAGAGAGCATACTGGCAAAGGCTATGCGACAGAAGCTGTCACTGCTTTTTTACCTGTAATCATAAAACAGCTTGATATATCAATGATCTATGGGATATGTCATGCAGAAAATACGGCTTCACAAAAAGTATTGGAAAAGTGCGGTTTTATTTTAGAGTATAATGGAATAGATTATTATCAGGGTGTTGAAACGGAAATTTTTCGATACAGATATAATGAATAAATCATAAGTGTCGCAGGTAACTAGAAATACATAGAGGGAGTTTAGGTTGAAATGCAAAAAGACAATAATGAGGAAAAGATTACTATACGTTTTGCAGAACAAAAAGATCTTTCTCTGATATTGGATTTGATCAAGGAGCTGGCTGTTTATGAAAAAATGTTGGATGAAGTCGTTGCCACCGAAAAAAGTCTAAACGAGAACTTGTTCGAGAAAAAAATGGCTGAAGTCATCATCGGTGAATATCGAAATGAACCTGTAGCCTTTGCCCTGTTTTTTCCTAATTTTTCTACTTTTCTTGGGAAGCCAGGTCTTTATTTGGAAGATGTTTATGTGAAGCCCGAGGTACGAGGAAAAGGCATCGGACGTAAATTATTCACATTTTTGGCCAATCTTACTTGCGAGAGAAATTACGGAAGACTAGAATGGGTTTGTCTGGACTGGAACAAGCCATCTATCCAATTTTACAAGAAAATGGGAGCAATACCGATGGATGACTGGACCACGTTCAGAATGCAAGGAAACGCTTTAGAGAACCTGGCGGATAAATTTTAATTGTGCAGCAATTATTGAAGCAAACGATAAATGGAGGATTTATGAAAAGTATTTTTGAGACACTGAAACACTATTATGGTTATGACGCATTCCGACCTGGACAGCAGGAACTCATTGAAGCCATTCTCAGAGGAGAAGATGTGCTGGGTGTCATGCCTACAGGTGGCGGGAAATCGATATGTTACCAGATTCCAGCTATTTTCATGGACGGTTTGACTTTAGTCATTTCGCCTTTGATTTCATTGATGAAAGATCAAGTTGACAGCTTGCAGACGATAGGCGTCAGAGCCGCTTATATAAACAGTCAACTGACTTATTTTGAACAGCAGTCGATTATGGAGCAGGCATCAAAGGGAGAGTTAGATCTACTTTATGTTTCTCCTGAACGTCTGGGAAACCAGCAGTTTATGTCTCATGCCCGCAGGTGGAAGCTCAATCTTATCGCCGTGGACGAGGCCCACTGTGTTTCTCAGTGGGGACATGATTTCAGAACGAGTTATCAACGGATTCCAGAGTTGATGGGCGTATTATCCTCGCGTCCGCCATTTGCGGCTTTTACAGCAACGGCCACGAAAATCGTTCAGGAAGATATGATCAAGCAATTGAGATTGGAAAAACCGTTCAAGCACGTCGCCAGTTTTGACCGACCGAATCTCTATTTCTCTGTCGTTAAGCCGAAAAAGAAGGCAAATGAGCTATTACGGATAATGGATAAGAAAGAATCGAGCATCATTTATTGTAATACACGTAAAAGCGTGGATAAAGTTTACAGCACACTTGACAAAAAAGGGTATCCGGTAACGTATTACCATGCAGGGATCAGTGCGGAAGAAAGAACGAACCATCAGGAAGATTTTCTATATGACCGAAAACCCATTATGGTAGCGACGAATGCTTTTGGAATGGGCATCGATAAATCAAACGTTAGGCGTGTTATTCATTATAATATGCCGCTCGACATGGAAAGTTATTACCAGGAAGCCGGTCGTGCCGGGAGAGACGGAGCCCCATCGGAAGCCATTCTATTTTATTCAGCCCAAGACATTATTACCAATACGATGCTGATCGAACAAGGGAATTCCCCTCATGCACGAGCGAATCTGAACTCGATGATCACATATTGTAAAACCGGTAACTGCCTGCGTAAGAGTATACTGAAATACTTCGATCAGGAAGTGGATTGGCAGGAATGTGACTATTGCTCAAACTGCGACGGAGAGTCTGTCACCACGGATATCACCGTTGAAAGCCAGAAGATTTTATCGTGCATCTACCGTATGAAGCAAGCATACGGAACCGGACTCATAACGGACGTCCTCCGTGGGAAAAACAATAAACGTATCCAGCAGTTGGGATTCAACGAATTGAGCACGCATGGTTTAATGTCTGACTATACAGACGGGGACATCAAAGATATGATTTCCATTATGTTGAGTGAAGGCTACCTACGTTTAAATGGCGACAGCTATCCCATCGTGCAGTTTACGGAAAAGACCAACGATCTGCTGCAGGCCAAAGTGAGTTTATCCATACGGAAACAACTGAAACAAGAGCCGGCTCCGAAGAACAAGATGGTCGAGAATATTGAACATTATGATGAAGATTTATATGAAGAACTGAGAAAATTACGGACAAAACTTGCCCAAGAGGCAGGTAAACCACCATTCATTGTTTTTACTGACCGCAGTTTGATCGATATGGCAGCGAAGTATCCTCTGACAGAAAACGACTTTTTAAATATAAACGGTGTAGGCGATGTGAAATTACAGGAATATGGTGAGGTATTCCTTACTATCATTAAGGACTACGTTTCTAGTCATAAGCTAGATGCTGAGACCTTGAAACAAAACAATGTGAAAACAGAAAAAATCAGTCAGCCACAGAAGACGTCAAAAATAGGTCAATCTAAAAATACAATAGAGGAAACAGTCACTAGTTTTGAAGAAGGACAGACGATTGACGAAATTGCTGAAATGAGAAACTTGTCAACGATGACCATAGTGAATCATATATGCAAATGGATCGAAAAAGGAAAAGAAATAGATCTTGACCGATTCGTTTCACCTGAAACAGATAAAGAAATAAGAGAAGCCATTCTAAAAGTTGGGAGAGACTTTCTCAAACCTATCAAAGAAGCAATGGATGACTCCATAACGTATGATCAAATTAAAGTTGTACTGGCCAAAATAAAAGCTGAAGAAAGTACTGCGAAATAATTTCTTGAATATATCACTATACAATTAGATTAATTGAAACCAGAGTAGCTATAGCTCTGGTTTTTTCTTTTGTGTGAAATAGCTTCAAAGGTAATAATTAAAACAATGAACTAACGGATAAATTTAAGAGATATCAACCTGCTTATCAAGTTAAAAGAGAATGGACATCGATATATTTAGCTTCCTGTTTTTATACGCAATTATTTTAAAAAAGTAGGTTATAAGTCGGAACTATTAAGTTTGATTCTGATTTTTGTTACAATAAATAAGTAAAAGATTTTTGCAACAATATACAATTAGGAGGAAATAAATATGGAAAGTCTTAATGATACGTATACTTTATCAAATGGGGTTGAGATTCCAGTACTTGGATACGGAACATGGCAAGTAACTGATCCCAATGAAGTTGTGGAAGGCATAATCGCTGCCGTCAAAGCTGGCTATCGCCACATAGATACAGCACAAATGTATGGCAATGAGGAGTATGTCGGGAAAGGTATCAAAGAATGTGGCGTGCCGCGTGAAGAACTGTTTGTTACTAGCAAACTGAATAACACCAATCACGGGTATGATGCAGCCCGCAAGACCATTGAAGAATCACTGGAAAGATTGGATCTGGACTATCTGGATTTGTTCCTGATTCACTGGCCTGTTGTCAAAGATAACGGTGGAGACTGGAAACAGGACAATATCGATACATGGCGTGCGCTTGAAGATTTATATGATGAAGGTAAGTTAAAAGCCATCGGACTCAGTAATTTTGCCGTACCTCATCTAAATAATATTGTGGGAAACTGCAGAATTATGCCGATGGTTAATCAGATCCGTCTGCATCCCGGTATAACTCAGGAAGATACTGTTGAGTTGAGTCGCAAGCATAATATGATTGTGGAAGCTTGGTCACCACTTTCTCCAATGGAAAATCTGGAGGGAAATACTAAAGTACAGGCTATGTGTGCTGAAAATGGTAAGTCCATTGCTCAAGTATTGTTGAGATGGAGTCTCCAGCATGGATTCGTCACTTTGACTAAATCTGTTCACGAAAAACGCATTATGGAAAATGCAGATATTTTTGATTTTGAACTTTCAAGTAAAGATATGGATTACCTGGATAGCATTAAATTTGATGATTTAAGCAAACCCGATGACTTTGAAGAAAGATAAACTTTTTAAAGTAGCAGAAAAATATTCCATTAAAAAAAGGGCGGCTCAAAATGAGTCGCCCTTTTTGCATTCACTAAAAATAGAATCAGTTAAGATATGATATTACAGATTACAGTAAAAATGGTTAATTCTATAGCAAAGAGTTATGAACGAAATTAGGAAAAGTGATCTTAATAATAATGATTCTTAAATAGATGGTAGATGTCCAGATAATTTTTTTGTAGAAAAAAAGCGAGGTATCGTTGCCGTTATAGGGATTTTAGAGTAAGTAAGAGTTCAGAAAAAAGAAATATGAGTCTTAATTATGTACAATAGCAAAATAAGTTTGCATTATCCTCTGAGTATGTTATACTAGGTTTAACATATTGTAAGAGACAAACAACGAACTGTGTAATGCATTCCGAATTGGCCTTTAAGCAATAATGTAAAAATAATTTGTGCTGAATGGCACGAGGAGGAATTTTTAATATGGAAACAGGAACAGTAAAATGGTTTAACGCAGAAAAAGGTTTTGGCTTTATCGAACGTGACGGAGCAGAAGATGTATTCGTACATTTCTCAGCAATCCAAGAAGACGGATTCAAATCTTTAGACGAAGGACAAGCAGTTAACTTTGATACAGAAGAAGGAAACCGCGGACTTCAAGCAGCAAACGTAACTAAAGCTTAATAACTTTAAACTAAAATTTTAGGAGCAAGAACATGAGTGAAAACTTATGTTCTTGCTCCTTTTTTTGCTTTAAGATAGATACTTGACTAGGTAAATATCCCTTACTATTGGGAAAAATTATCTACTGTTCCAGAAGCTGAACAATGTGGCTAGGTGAAAGATCCTTTCGGTGTCTCATGGTAGATCGTTCCTGAGAGCATGGATGGCCTCTTAAAAAGGGGAAGCAGAGAACAAATCAATAGTGTTACCCAAGCTTTTCTACACATGAAGAAAAGTAGTATAGAAGAACTCGAAAAAAATAAAAAGAGAAACAATATAAAAAAGGGATTACCTCATTTTTGAGATAATCCCTTTTGCTGTAACCTCTTTATTATTCACCAGAATCTTGGTAGTTCTGATAGAATTCTTCCACTTTAGCTGGATCAGCTATCAGTTCATTACCGGTATCTACTAAAGGTGTAACAGTTGTATAAGCTTTCAATTTCAGTCCGTCGTAGGCAGAACTGATTTCATCCTGATTGATAGAGTATAAAATAGCCTTGCGCAAGTCGGCACTTTGAGCCACTTCACGGTCACTGTCACTGTCAACATTAATCATCAGGTATTTCACTCCATTACTTTGTCTGCTTTGGAGAGTCAGGTTTTCTTCACCTTCAACAATGTCATATTTTGTTTCGCCTAAACCATACATCAAATCGATTTCTTCTGAACGAAGGGCTGACAATGCGCTGTCTTCATCCCCTATAAAACGAACAGTTATATTGGAGATGTTGGGTTCATTTTCCGTGTCAGTCATGAAAGCTGGATTTTTCTGGAAAGTAGCTGCATAGTCATTCTTTTCGATCATGATATAAGGACCACTGGCATACAGATGATTATCATAAGTTTCACCCTCGGTAACAGCACGCTGGTCACCGTACGATATATCCGTGGTGATGTCAAAATTATCATTATCATACGTATTGATGCTTTCCACTTGTTCTTGTGAAACAATACCGGCAGACTGGTGAGCCAAGTAGTTCAACACTTGCGGGAAAGGTTCAGTGGTCGTCAGCTTGATGACCTGATAATTTCCAGATGCATTATTTACTTCGTCTTCAGATTCAACTACAGAAGAGATAGCGGTTTCCAGTTCAGCTTCCAGTGCCTCTAGAACAGATCCGCTGCCATCAGTTAACTGCGTGTTTTCCAATTCAGACATGTCTGTAAGCAGGCTAACTGTGTCAATGTGCTCATGCAGACTGTAGGTACGGTGATCAGGAACAGAATCTGGGTTTTTTGCACGGTCTAGCGAATAGATTACATCCTGCCCGCTGACTAAAGAGCCCGTATCTACAGCTTCACCATCTTCAATAGCCGCAAAATTGATGTCATCACGTAAAACAAAATAGTAATCAGCATTGCCTTCAGCAATGGCGTGAACATAACTTAATGACCCTTCCGATACAACGTCATCGTCATCTGTCAAATTAACAAGACGGACATACATATTGGTATTCAATTGATTGATGGAGCCATCATTCCCCTTGATAGGATCAAGCGAAGTCAAATCGCTTATAGTTTGAGTCAGCATCAATGATTCAGACTCGTTCATCGACTCATCATCGTATGAAACTGGTTCCCAGGCAAAGGCACGTGATTTGGAAAGGCGGATAGTATCTGGGTTTAGCAAATCATGATTAAAGGCCTGTGCTTTCAGTGAATTATAAAGTGGAACAATATAAGCATTTTCGTCAACAAGTTCGTGTTCCAGTTCAGCATAAGTTTCGGTATACTCATCGGGTGTCTGCAGGGCAGCTTCATTAATCAGCGCATCGACGTCCTCATCTGAAATGATACTGTTATCACCATTACTGGTGAAGAGGGAACGGACAGCATAATCCGGATTCCCGGTTACTGTTGTCCAGCTGGCGATAGAAATGTCATAGTTACCGGCATCTCTTAATGAGCGGTAACTGGCGAAATCCGGTTGAGTATTCAAAGTTACATCAAAACCGTTTCGATTCAGCTGGTCACGGACAATATTCAAATCCGTTTCATCATCAGCAGAGCCCAAAAGCTCAAGAGAAATTTTTTCTGTTGTTTCAACTGATTCGTTATCTCCAGGAACAATGTTTGATTCGTTTTCTGTTTGAACATCACAAGCTGCCAAGGCTATGGTCGCCGCGATTGTCAGAAAAGGTAGTAGTTGTTTCTTCATTTTATAAATCCTCCTATAATATGTTTTTTTTTAAAATTTATTACCAAAGTTAAGAAAGTGCTAGTTCAATCGCGGATCTGTCGCATCACGAATCCCATCTCCAAGAAAGTTAAAAGAAAGAACCAGTAGAATAATTGCCAGGCCGGGATAAATCGCCAGGTAAGGATACGTTTCAAGGTATTGACTGCCGATACGGAGAATATTCCCCCATTCCGGTATATGAGCTTCAACACCTAATCCAAGATAACTTAAACTGCTTGTGGCGATTACGGCTGTCCCGATAGTCAATGTGGAACGCACTATCATAGGGGCCATCGAATTAGGAATGACATGTTTTAAAATGATTTGTGTATTGTTCTGTCCGAGTGCACGGGCTGCTTCGATGTATTCAAGGTTAGTGACCTGCAGCACATTAGCACGCATGGTTCGTGCATAGGATGGGATGTAACCCAGACTCAGTGCAATAATCAGATTGGTTGTCGAGGCCCCGAAGGCAGCGACGATCGTAATTGCCAGCAGCAGTCCAGGTATTGCATAAAGGATATCCAAAAGACGCATGATGATATTGTCGGTCTGACGACCATAAAAACCGGAAATGGCTCCAAATGCTCCACCAATAAGCAGTGGAATAGCTGTAGCCAGTAAACCGACCGAAAGAGAAATCTGTGTGCCGTAAACGATACGGGTAAAGACATCGCGTCCAAAATTATCTGTCCCAAACGGATACTGTATACTTGGACTCTGCAGAATGTTTGAATAATCATTCTGTACAGCAAATGAATAACTGAAAGAAAAGTTGCTGGTTAATGCCAATGTTACAAGAAATGAAATAAATAACAGTCCAAGCAGTGCTGCGTGATTTTTGATTAAATTTTCACGGATACTAGTCTGACGTTTTCCTTTTGATTCAGGCTGATTGTCTGAATAGAAGGAAGCAGCGACCAGGAAGACCAGTAGATTACCTGTGAGTCCTGATAAGAGAAGGAGACCCAATCCAAATTTCTGAATACCTGGATGCCAGTTATAGAACTTATGTCCGAATGCAAGAGTCAGACTGTGAAAGATTAAAGTGATAATCAATATAGAAAGTGTTGTGAGAAAAGAATTTGTTACGAAAGGCTTGAAGAGATTCAAACTGGTTACTCCAATAATCAAAATATCCACCAGTACCATATAGATAGAATAGACAAGACCGGTACTCAAGGTTTTTTTAAAAGCCATGACACCTGAAATGAAAGTGAAAATATTTCCAGCCAGTAGACCCAGAATCAATAGGGCTGCAAGAATACGGTCAACTACAGATTTATTTTTTGCCTTAAAACTTTTTTGCTTCACACGGTAAAGTAATATCTGATGCATTATGCTGAACCCGGTATTGACAACACCAATCAACAGGAGTGGAAGTGAAATACCAAGAGGCTGAAGCTCGATGCTTAAAATCAGCCATAGTATTGAATACGCCCAGGTTAATCCATTATTGAACTGGAATTGCTGAATAATCTGATTTGTTTGATAAGATTTCATTATTTACACCTGCTTTCATTGCCCATTTTTAATTCGGGATCTAATACGCGGATCCAGGAAACTGTACATCAAGTCGACGATCAGATTCACAATAGAAAGGGCGATGGCGATATAGATAACGCCAGCCATGACACTGGGAATGTCGGGAATAAATTGCTTGCTGACAATGTAACTTCCTAATCCACTGATATTAAAAACCTGTTCTGTAACAGCTGCTCCTCCAAGCATGGCACCGAACTGAAGGCCTATAATAGTAATGACAGGGATCAAGGCGTTGGGTACTGCGTGTCTTAAAATGACACGTTTACTGGAAAGTCCTTTAGCCCGTGCTGTCAGAATGTAATCCTGATTGATGACTTCCAGTGTAGAAGAACGGGTCATCCTTGCAACGGATGCCATGAGTGCCGTACCGAGAACAACGGCCGGCATGATAAGTGAAGCCAGGTTTGAAGCGCTGTATGTGGCCGGAAGCCATCCAAGGTTTATAGAAAATGTCAGAATGAAAATCAATCCTTGCCAGAAACTTGGAATGGAAATACCGATCAGAGCAATAAACATAAATAAATGATCAAACGTTGTATTGGCTTTTACAGCTGCATAAATCCCTGAAGGTAGAGCTACAGAAACTGACAGGATAAGAGCAAAAAGTGCCAGCTGTAAAGTGACCGGGAATCGTCTCATGATACTGGCGACGACCCGTTCATTTCCTGCAAATGAAATGCCCAAATCAAAGGTAAATACGCCTTTGACTATACGCCAGAGTTGAACAATATACGGATCATTCAAACCGTGTACCTGATTAAAATTCTCAATCTGCTGAGGAGTAGATTGTTCTCCTAAGATATTAAGTGCCGCATCGGATGGTGAGAGATAAAGGAGAGTGAAAACAATCGCTATGACTCCGACAATCACGAATAACATGGCAACGAGGCGATTGGATATATAGCGAACCATAGGTACTGAGACGATCCACAAGAGTAGATACATCGGAAAGCCTAGAACAATAGATAATAGAAAACCCGAGGGTAAACGAAGCCACCTGGTTGTTTCATGTAGGAAATCCTGTGGCAGGGTATTAGATTTTTTGTGTTGGCTGTTCGCTCTTTTTTTTATTTCCTGGTGATAAGCCTCTTGAAAATGATTTTCTGCACTTTTTTCTATCTGGGACGGGGACATCGACTGCTTGAGAAAAGATACCTTTTTTTGCTCCTGAGTTAACAGCTCTTTTTTTAATTCGGCTGCTTCGCCACTTTCTTTAAATTCCTGTTCGATTTTTTCAATGAGATGTTTCGAATCATCTTTACGTTTGTTAAATAAGTATCGAATCAGGACGATAAGTTGAAAAGGAAAACTCAGAAGTTTCAATCCCCATGATACGTGACGTTCCTTGGATGCATTTTCATAGGCTTCACTTACTAACTGTCGATAGTCAACCGGCTTACTTGTTTCTTCTTGTCTCATGAACAAATCCTCCTTCCTTTTAGTAATCTAAAAAAAAATAGCATATCAAAATAAATATAAAACTCAATTTATAATAAGAAAACCCTTAAGCAAAAATTCTTCTATTATGAAGAATTGCTTAAGGGCAAGATATGAAATTTTACGGTTCCACCTTAATATACATAAAGAGACCCCAAATAATGCGTGGGAAACTTTATGAATCTCAATTCGGTATGACGCCAAATACGAACGGGTATACCGACATGCTGTAACGGGCAAACCCGATATGATCTAAAGAAAAAAATCGTTCAATCATATAACTCCAAGATGCACTTCCAGGTTTTTTTCCAGATCCCCTTTCACTAATCGGGACTCGCTTTGCTTTCATAAAACCTGTACTTTTCTTTTTATCGTTTTTTAATTGTGTACAATTGAATACAAATATATCAAAAGTATTTTAATACGTCAAGCCTTAATAGCAAAAATACTTATTATTTGTAAGAAGTTGATGATTTTTCTTTTGAATTTGGACACCAAATTCAAAATTTCATCTTCTCTTTGAGTGCTTTAACGTGAAAAAGGTTTCATTTACAGAAAAATAATGTTACATTCTCTAAAAAAGAACTAGAAGATAAATGTCCCATAAATACAGGGACCTACCTATAGGTGAAGGAGCAGACAATGGAATCTTTATTAAATGTAAATAATTTATCGGTATCATTTTCAACAGGAGATACAGTACAACAAGTGACGTCCAATGTATCGTTTGAAGTACAAAAAGGAGAAACAGTCGGTATTGTAGGAGAATCTGGTAGCGGGAAAAGCGTAACGGCACGTTCGATCATGCAGCTTTTAGCTCCTAATGCACATATACATCAGGAAAGTTCCATTGCCTTCATGGGAAAAGAACTGTTCACATTGACTGAGAGAGAGATGCGGGACATACGAGGAAAAGATATAGGTATGATTTTTCAGGATCCAATGACGTCATTGAATCCTATCATGACTATTGGTGCTCAAATCGCGGAAACACTTCGCTATCATGAAAAAATTTCGAAGAAAAAGGCAGAACATAAAGCAAAAGAAATGATGCATCAAGTAGGCATTACGAATGTGGAGGAACGATACAGTCAGTATGCGCATGAATTTTCTGGGGGAATGCGGCAGCGTATGATGATAGCATTAGCCCTGGCTTGTAATCCTTCACTGTTAATTGCCGATGAACCAACCACAGCTTTGGATGTGACCATTCAAGCTCAAATTCTTAACTTGCTGAAGGAGATTCAGGAGGAATTTGGCACAGCTATCATTATAATTACACATGACTTTGCCGTGGTTGCTAATATGTGTGACAGAGTTATAGTAATGAAAGAAGGCAAAGTTATAGAATCAGGAGATACGAAGTCAGTCTTTCAGAATCCTAAAGAAGAGTACACTAAAATGCTGCTGGATGCTATACCTAACCTGCATAAGGAAAAATCTGAGGCGCATAAAAAGAAACTGGCTGAAATACATTCGGGTCAACGAAAAAGGCTGGTGGAAGTTTCGCATCTAAACAAGTCTTTTTCTCTTGGTAAAAAAGAAACCTTAAAAGCTGTTGATGATATCAGCTTCTCGATTTATGAAGGCGAAACACTCGGACTCGTAGGCGAATCAGGCTCAGGTAAATCCACTACTGGAAGATCTCTTTTGCGTCTACATGAACCCACCAGCGGTGAAACAATATATGAAGGCTTTGATTTGAATAATTTATCGCAAAGAGAAATGAAATCTATGCGTAAACACGTTCAGATGATATTTCAGGACCCTTATGCTTCTTTAGATCCACGAATGAAAATTATGGACATTATCGGAGAAGCTATTGATATTCATGGACTGGCGAAAAACAAAAATGAACGGACTGAACGTATTCTGGAACTGCTTGACTTAGTAGGTCTTGATAAAAGCTATGCTCAGCGTTATCCTCATGAGTTTTCAGGAGGACAGCGTCAGAGAATAGGGATTGCTCGTGCCTTGGCAGTCGATCCAGAGTTTATTGTACTCGATGAGCCCCTGTCAGCTTTAGATGCTTCTATCCAAATTCAAATTGTTGAATTACTGGAAGAACTCCAGACAAAATTCAATTTGACTTATTTATTCATTGCTCATGATCTGGCGATGGTCAAACAAATATCCGATCGGGTTGCAGTGATGTATAACGGTCAGATAGTTGAACTCGCAGATGCGGAAGAATTGTTTGATAATCCAGTTCATCCATATACTCGGAAACTATTATCCGCTATTCCTGTACCTGATCCCGTGTATGAAGCAACACGTCAATCGATTGAACAAGTGAAGGATGAATCCTTTGATTTGGATAAAAGTACATTTGTTGAAATTAGTCCTCACCATTGGGTAGCGCAAGAGTAACATTCAGCTTAGACTATAAATTCAAAAATGACTCAATCTTTGTTAAAAGATTGAGTCGTTTTTTGTCTTAATAAGAATAAATATTCAATTAAATTAATAAATGAAAGTATATCTGATAACAGATTAATGACGGGGGAATGAGATACTAAATGTTTAAGAAGCTTACCAGAAGATTTCTTGATAAATATCCGGTTATAATGTAAAGAGTGACACGAAGGGTGGTATTCAAATGATAGGAGCAATAATCGGAGATATAGTGGGTTCCCGCTTTGAAGGTTCGAATCATAAGAGTAAAGATTTCGAACTTTTTGCATCTGATTGTCGACTGACTGATGATAGTATCATGACACTTGCTGTCGGGAAAGCGATTTTAGAAGCCGAAAAAACTAGGGGTACATCTCTGAATCAGAATCCTTTTGACAGTATTGACTATGATTTATTGGAGGCTTTAGCGGTTCATTACATGCAAGAAATCGGTCGCAAGTATCCTGATTGTGGTTACGGAGGCAACTTCATGGAATGGATCTTCAGTACAGATCCTAAACCCTATAACAGTTACGGTAATGGTGCAGCAATGCGTGTGAGTCCTGCAGGGTTAGCTGGTAGGACAGAAATGGATGCGTTAGAAAGAGCTAAGAGGGTAACAAAGGTTTCGCATAATCATAAAGAGGGACTAAAAGGGGCAGAAGCGGTAACTCTTGCTATTTATATGGCTCGAAAAGGTCTTTCTAAAAGTAGTATTTATTCCAGAATAAACGCTGACTATTATTCGTTGGATTTTAAACTGGACAACATAAGAGATTCATATGAATTTGATGTATCGTGTCAAGGTTCGGTTCCTCAAGCAATTAAAGCTTTTATAGAAGCGATGTCATTTGAAGATGCTATCCGTACAGCCATTTCAATTGGGGGAGACAGTGATACCATAGCTGCAATCACAGGATCGATAGCGGCATCTTTTTATGGTGTTCCGGATTCTCTAAAAGAAAAGGCGTTCTCCTATCTAGATGAAAATTTGATTAAGGTATACGAAGAATGGCAAGCATTCATTGATGAACAAATAAAAAAATAAATATTCATTTTAGCTAATTTAAATACTGCCTTGATTGGAGATTTTTTGTTAAAACGAAAATAATTAAGGTGGTTTTTTAATAGAGTTCACATTATAAAAGTTGTTATGGCAGCATAAAATACGAAAAAATGTAATGATGTCAGAAACTAAATGTCAATAAAAAGGAAGATTGATTTAATCCAGGTAAAGTATTTTTATACATAATTATTTCATTATATGAATGAAATGAAAATACGAAATAATTGTAATACACTAGTGTATGTGCTATTCTGATAAACGACAACAATGGAGGTTTTTATACGTGATAAATAAGTTGAAGTTCATATTTCTATCGATTTTTGGGTTTGTATTTTTTCTAGTACCCTTCACGATCAACGATGAGAGTAAAATAATGTTATCTCATATCATTGATTTTGTAAAAAATAATATTCTAGATGAATTCCTTGCCTTCACAGCCGCAAGTGCATGGATCGTGTTGATTGCGACTGTTGTATTCATATTCTATACGTCACAAAGTAAGTTTATCAACTCTATGTTTAAAGCTTCTGCTTTCAATGTAGTATTAAGAATTGTCGGTTCATTCTTATATCTCATGGTCTTAAATAAATGGTTTGAAAGTTATGATTTTGCAAGTGCCATACTGGATCCTAATACAGGGGGACTAATGGCAGGAGCAGATGGACTGTTGACCACGCTTTACATAACCTTCTTTGTGGGGATACTTGCACTTCCACTACTCACTCATTTTGGTATCGTTGAATTTGTCGGTATTTTATTGGGCCCTATTGTGGTGAAACTGTTTAGAGTACCGGGTTATTCAATGATCGATGCGATTGCTTCCTTTGTAGGGGACGGTACAATTGGTATAGTGGTAACTGACAGACAGTATCAAAGAGGTTACTACAATAGAAGAGAAGCTTACATCATAGCAACCAGTTTTTCGGTTGTAGGTATTGCTTTTGCGGCTGCAGTGGCTGAAGAGTTAGGGTTCAGTAGTATTTTCCCTATTTTTTATGGCTCTATTCTATTAGTGACGTTGGTCATTGCCTTTATTATGGCACGTTTACCGCTCAAAAAATTCGAGCCGACTTATTATGAAGGGAAAACACCAAAATCAGTTGAAATTCCGGAAGATAAAACGATTCTTGAACATGCTTTTGATTCTGCTGTCGAACAGGCAAATGAGACTAAAATCATACCCACGATTATTGATGCCTTCAAGAATATTGTTCATATATACGTCGGATTTTTACCGATTATTATGGCCATAGGAACGATTTCATTAATTATTGCCGAATATACGCCGTTTTTTGATATCATCAGTGCTCCATTGGTACCTATGTATGAATTGATAGGATATAGTACAGAAGTGGCAATGCAAATGGCACCTGCATCCGTTGCTGGATTTGCTGACATGTATTTACCCGCTCTGTTTATAAGTGGAGCTACTAGTGAAGCTGCACGTTTCTTCATCGGTGTCTTAGCCTTTACTCAGTTAGTATTTATGTCTGAAACCGGCATGATCTTAGTTAAAACTAAAATTGGTTTAAACTTTTGGGATGTCGTCAAAGTCTTTTTGTTTAGAACGATAATATCTATCCCAATATTAATTATCATCACTAATGTTTTAGCTGTTATGAATGTTATATCATTCTAGAGATAATCTGATAGGCTATATAAGTTTGTGTCAACTTTAATCTTATAGAAACCCACACTTCCTTGGTTGTAAGCTAAGAAGGTGTGGGTCTCTTTATTATGTTTAAAGAATTTGATGAATCATAAATTGTTTTACTGGGATTTCTTATCTGAATGGTTGCACTGTTTTTCAATTATCAGAGACAGTAGGTGAATGTATAACATTGAGACCTAGTCTGAATTATGTTGTTTAATACTGGATTATATATCAATACAGTTTATCTAAGTTAAATTTCTAGACAAATTCTGATTTTCAAGAATAATAGAAGTGAAGGAGTAATACTATTGATTTAGGGGTACAATAAACAATTTTTTGAATTTGATATCTATTGAGAAGGCAATGCTGTTGGAAGGTGGACACGAGTATAAGGATTGATAAAATAAGATTTTTCTCTTAATCTTTTTTCTCAGTTCAACCTTTATCAGGAGGGTAAACACGGCAAGCATATCGAAAAGGTTAGTAAAAGAAGAGCTCTATGATCGTCAATTATAAATGAATTTTGATTTGAGGAAATAGCGATATATCTATAGGGCTTTTATATAAATCCACTATAGAGATATACAGTGATGGAGAACATAAGGGGGTAAAAGTAATGGATCATGTCGTTTACGTTGATGCCAAAGCAAAAGAATTGGATAAATTAGTTGAAGGAGTAAAAAAGACAATTGTTAGAGGTGCTGCCGGTAGGAAAGTTCCCTATGGTAAAGTGAGCGTTGGAGATGTATTATATTTCATTAATAATAATGCTGAAGGTGAGATACGGGCAAAAGGGCGTGTCAGCAATGTTTTCAATTCTGAAAAGTTAACTAAGCCGGAATCCGTCAAACTGGTCCAAGAAAATCAGGATAAACTGCAGTTAACAGATAAACAATTTGCACGTTGGGCCGGTAAAAGATACATCATCCTTATTGAGTTAGATAAGGTGGAGACGGTTAAACCTTTTAAATTGGATAAGAAAGATTATGGAAATATGGACGACTGGCTACCAGTGGGAGAAATTGCTAAAGTAAGACATGGCTAAATATAAGTTAATTTTAGCGACTCCTAAGATTAGAATGATTCTGCCTAACTTTAGGGGTCACTATAAATATCAACACAATGTTTTACTATTGTTAGTGAAAGGTTATGCTTGTTTACTGCTGTTTTAGCGTGCGGACAGGTGAGTATTTTGATAGAAGAAGAACAATACCCCAAGTAACTAAAGCAGGCACTGTACCCATAATAGGATTCTCGATAGTAATGTCCCCAAGAACAAGAGTAGTTCCGGTATTTAACCAGGCATGAAACAGGATCATTAAAAAGATGCTTCTAGTGTTAAGGTATAACCACGAAATAATAAAGGTCTGTCCAATGATCGATAAAGTGAAACCAATGAGTGAAACTAAGGTGAAAACGAACCCGTCAGTATAATATAAAAAGATTACATAAGGAAAATGCCAAATTGCCCATAGTGTTCCTAGACGCCAGTTCATTTCATCAAAGGTATACGATTTTTGCAATATCTCTAAGGCAAATCCACGCCATCCCGGTTCTTCAAGTCCACTGGTGAAGACTTGATAAAGAAAAAAAGGTAGCAATAATGATATAGAAATTTGTGAATTGAAGAAGGCGTCAGAAGGAATGTTTAATAACAAACCGATCATCCAGACTATGAAAACTATGATCAAAGGAAGTATAAAAGCGATAAGGTACCATTTCAAGTGTATATGCCATAAAATAATTCTCTTGAAAAAGAGAATGCGTTCCTCTTTTTTATAATATCGCTGGATAATGACCAAAGAGGCAATGAGGGGCCCATACACACCAAGACGAAAGATGATTATTGGGAGAACTGGAGCTGCTTGAATATAATCCCGATCGATCATATTCAAGAAAGTAGGATCATCAAAGTCTAGGATGAATGCTATGATCCAGCACGTCCAAGTTATGCCATAAGCCAAAAAAATGAAATAGGTGAGAGCACTTTTATCTCTTTGCTCCATTATTATCATCCTCTCTTCAACAGGTATTATGATTTCTTAGTATAGAAACAGATATAGGGTAATTGTTTATTAGGACTGGTGGTTTGTGTTATAAAATATGTAAGCGTTTCGCTTATCTGAAAATGAAAACTGTTAGCTTGAAGATTAAGTCTAAATGCAACATTTAGGAGAATAAAGAATTATATTTGGATTGTCCAAGCCATTCTTTATTATATTTTAAATCTCTTTTAATATAATTTCAAAATATATGGATTTATCTTGATCTTTTAAAAATGATAAACAACTTGTGCAAGAGTACAGTCATTATACATATGAAATTAAAGAATCAATTTTTACTCATAAACATAAGGAGGCATTCATGACCGTTCACTTTAGACATTACAAAGGGGAAGCTGGCATTACTGATGATTATTATAAAATACGAGATTTTTTAGTGGAAATAAGAAGTACATCCTTCACTTATGCTAGATGGGATTGGATGATCACACATGACTATTTGGATGTGAATTCAATCAATAAGATAGGTGTTTGGCAAGATTCAGACAAGATAGTGGGTATAGCTACGTTCGATTTACAGTTGGGCGTTGCGTATTGTCTAAACTTACCGGAGTATGCTTTTTTGAAAAAGGATATGATACTCTATGCAAATGACTGTTTAGCTAAAGACAATGAAATCGGTATCGTTATCCCGGACTCTGATGTTCATTTTCAAGATGCCGCCACTGATTTGGGATTTATAGCGACTGAGAATAAAGAGGAAGATTCAATTTTCTACATTGCTAAAACGCCGATAGAAATAACTGTTCCAAAAGGATTTGAAATAACCAGTATGGAAGAAACCTTTGACTTGCAGGGCTATTATCGCGTGTTATGGAAAGGATTCGATCATGAACTAAATGGAGAAGGTGACTTCTGTTTTTCAGAGGCAAATAAAGTATCTGGAAAAAAACAGATGATCCGTCCTAATGTTGATTTGAATTTGAAAATCGCAATAGTTTCTCCCAAAGAGGATTTTGTTTCTTACTGCGGGATCTGGTATGAGAAAAAAATGGATTTTGCAGTAATAGAACCCGTCGCTACAGATCCCGAGTATCGGCGTATGGGTTTAGGTAAAGCGGCGGTGCTTGAAGGTATAAGACGAGCGGGAGAATTAGGAGCAAAAAGAGTTTTGGTGGGTTCCTCACAGCAGTTTTATTACAATATCGGATTAAGACCTTATTCTACAGCTACAGAATGGAGACCAAAAAATAAGCGTATTTCAAGATAAGCATCAAAAAATCATATAGGTGTTATTTTCATAATATGATCTATGTATTAAGTGATCAGAGAACGGAGTGAGTGTATGGAAGACAAACAAAACTATTTATTGAATCCTTTTCAAATAGATATCGATCCTATGGAAAAATTGCTGTTGATCAATTTTGAAAAAGATCCCGATGATACGTATCTTGGATTCGAACCCCAAGTATTCGAAGAGGGAGAAAACGGCAGGGGACATCTAATACTTGGATGGAGAAAAGATGGTAAGGTTGATGTCTATCATCAGCCGACTTTAAAACTGGATCCAAAAAAGTACGATATTGCCGGCAAAGGACTAGCCAATATGATAGAAAGAGAATTAACTGCTGCCTACTATGAAGTGAATAATGAGGGGGTTCAAGCTTTTTATCAATTCAAGGATATTTTTGAGAGAGAGATTTCAATAAAAATCAAAGAATTTAACACAAAAAAACGTAAGCCTTTTAGTCTACTCGCTCCAATGGGGGATGCAGCAGAAAACCCGTCAGCTCTTCCGTTGATTTTACTTTATGATTTTTACTTTGTTCGAAAAAAGCAGACTGATATCCGCATTTCTATAAATGGTAGATCACATAAACCTGATGAATTGCCAGTGCCGATGGATGGAAGACGGATGCTATACTCTCGATACAGTCTCAAGCCACTTATAGTGAAATTCAATCCTGAGAAAAATGAAGAAATCAAACTACTGAAAATCATTCATTTGGGAAAAAAGATAAAAACAAATGACTGTGACATTGAAATGAAGTGGACCGATTCTCTACCGTCTATTAAAACAATCACACGAAGAAATCCTGTCTATCCTGTTAATCTGACATTTGATCCGTCCTTTCCGAATATTATAGCGCTCGAGGATAAGGATGTTATAGAAGGGCAGTTTGCGATCACGGCCCATCCGTCTTCCGGAAGCATAGGCGGTAATTATAAAGTTGAGAAAAAGGGAAGCGTCACGCAGGTTAAATTGCATCCTTCTGATGGATGGATGCCGATTCCTACGAAGATGTCTTTGAAATTTTTATATAGTGTTGGGAAGATTTTTAAAAACTGGCCTAAAACATATGAATGGACGGGCTATATCAAAGAAAATGAACAGCAATTTTATTGCATCCAGTCTGAGTGGAAGAGAATAAACAAAAATGAATTCTATAAACAAGACAAACTATGAGTGTTTAACTTTATCAAGGGATATCCCAGCGATATTAACTTCAATTATTGACTATAAAGAGATAATGCGAGGAGTAGAACTATGGAAAAAATATTATTTGGTATCGTTGGATGGAACATTGCTGAAACAACACGTATGATAGAAGTTGCAAAGGTTCTAAGAGACAAGTATGAGTGTCATTTTTTCTCATACGGCGGGCAATTTGAGTCGCTGGTTGAAGAAGCGGGATTCACACTTCACCACCTTGAACCCGTCGAAGATGAAGAAAAAATCGAACACTTATGGAAAGTCGATCGTGGAGAAACATTCAAGCAACCATGGACATATGCGGAACTGGTTCACAGAATCAATAATGAGATTCAGCTTATCGCAACACTTCAACCCAAAGCAGCGTTTCTGGGCTCTGTTTTAACATTTTCTATATCTTGTCGTTTGACCAACACAAAACTTTTCAACGTGATTCCTTTAGCATTATCACGCCCTTATTTAAAAGCTGGTCTTCCAATCAGTCCTTTTTATCCTAAGTGGTTGAATAAACTGGCTGCAGGGGTGCTATTGAATGTTCCTCTGCTGTTAACAAATTTTCGTAAAGTGGCTAGAGATTTTGAATTAAATAAACCGAAAAGTATTTTTGAATTTTGGGAAGGCGATATTAATATTGTGGCTGAAACGCAGAAACTGAGCTTGTTAAAGAAGCTGCCAGATAATTGGTATTTCTCAGGTCCTCTGTTTGCTCATCTTGATAAGGAAATACCACCTGAAGTTGAGCAACTGCTTGCGGAATCAAATAAAACGAAAATATTCTTTGCCATGGGAAGTTCGGCGAATAGGACGGTTTTATTGAAGGTGCTCCGGGCATTTGAAAACTTGGATGTGGTGGTTATTGCCCCTATCAAGTCTCACCTCAAAGAAGGAGATCACATTCCTGGAAATGTCTATGTGACAGATTGGCTACCCGCTCTAGAAGTGACAGGGAAAGTTGACATAGCCGTAATACATGGGGGACAAGGAACCGTTCAAACCACGGTATCCGCTGGCGTTCCTTTCGTAGGAATAGGAATGCAGCCAGAACAGGAACTGAATATTCTACTTTACAAAAATTTTGGTAATGCCATACAGGTAAGCAAGAAAAAAATAAACGCTACGGTAATGCAGGAAGCTATAAATGAAATCAAAAAAAATAAACGTTATAAAGAAAAGGCTACAGAAGCTAAAACTATATTAGATCGAGTCGATACAACGGAAATTATTCGAAGGATCGTTGAAGAGAACATATAAGCAGAAAGCAATACGGTTCAGCATCAGTCAAGTTTATTGAAATTATAAGTAACTTTCTGCTGTAATAGCAAGCTGTATTTCCATTTATGGACTATAAAAAACATGGAAACACAGTAACGGACGAAGATATCAAGGAGTGATTAGCTCATGAATGTGAAACAAACTCTTAAGCCAATGCCATTATGGGAGTCCGCATTGTTTTTTGGTATACCGACTGTCATTTTCTGCTTCAGTATCTATATAGTTATGCCCTTATTGGGTGAAGCTGGAGTGAACCCGATATTAAATTATTCTTTAACCTTAATGGGACCTGTTTGTTTATTATTCATTGCATCGTTTGTAGCGCTAAAAATGGATGGCTACAGATTGAATTGGAAGACAATAAGGGAGAGATTCCGACTGGCACCTTTAAGGAAAAGGGAATGGTTATGGACGATTGGGTTGTCCTTATTCATGGTCTTTGGAAATTTCCTTTTATGGCCTACTCAGAAATGGCTGCTTGATACTGTCAGATTTAATCCTCCTGACTACCTGCCGTCTACGTTGGATCCTCGAATAATGTTAAATGGCATACCGCCCGAATTCGAAACGACACCTATAATCATATTAGTTGTCTTTCAATTATTCTTTTTGTTCTTTAATATCTTTGGAGAAGAGTTCTGGTGGAGAGGTTATATATTGCCAAGGCAAGAATTAGCTCACGGTCAATATACTTGGATTATTCACGGACTCTTGTGGACGTTATTTCATGTTTTTTGGTGGTGGAACTTAATATTCCTTCTGCCGGGGGCACTAGCTGCATCGTTTGTGGCACAAAAGTTCCAAAATACTACGATTATCATTGTGGCTCATTTGGTTGTAAATACACTAGGTGGAACCATTCTAATGCTGTTAAATAGCTGAAATCGTGATCAGTACTTAAATGTATCAATCCATATGGTATACATCTGGATTTAAATAACTTTGACTTTAGAATTCAGTACACCTATAATTCGAGTTGAATGGACTAATCATAAAAATTTACAATAAATATTAGAAGGAAAAGGAGTGTTTTACATGTCAGACAATAGATTTTTGGAGAATGTAATTAACAGGGAGGTAGAGACAAAATAATTTGTTGTAATAACCTCTCATAAGTTGTTATAAGTAAGCTTAGGAGGAAAATAATTGAATGAAATAGACATGAAAAACATAGGCCTTGATACAAAATTCGAGAAAGAGGCCACTTCATATAAAGATCTCTATGTCGGCAGAGTGATTTCTCAATCTAAAGACATATATAAAGTGGCAACAGAGAATGGTGAGCTGTTGGCACAAATTTCCGGAAAATTTCGTTATGATGTGGTTGTCTCGTCTGATTACCCGGCAGTCGGCGATTTCGTCATGCTTGACCGAAATGAAGATACCAGTGGGAAAGTAATCATTCACAAAGTGCTAACGAGAAAAAGCGCCTTTATCAGAAAAGCTTCGGGAACATCGCATGACGAACAAATCATAGCTGCAAACATTGATACTGTGTTTATTTGTATGTCGTTAAACAAGGATTTTAATCTGCGTAGAATAGAGCGTTATCTCGGCATTACCTGGGATAGCGGAGCAACTCCGGTAATCGTGCTAACAAAAGCCGATTTATGTGATGATGTAAATCAAAAACTCTTGGATTTAGAAACTGTTGCTTGTGGAGTAGATGTGCTGGTCACATCTAGTGTGGATGATGATGGACATTCATCTGTCCAAAAGTATTTTGGCGTTGGAAAAACCGTCGCCTTTTTAGGTTCGTCGGGTGTTGGAAAATCGACGTTAATTAACAAACTGACAGGTAAAAACACCATTAAAACAAATGAACTTAGAAATGACGATAAAGGTAGGCATACGACTACCCGTCGAGAAATCATCATACTCCCAAACGGCGGAGTAGTTATTGACACTCCCGGAATGAGAGAGATAGGTCTTGAAAGTGCTGATTTATCAATAACTTTTGCCGATATTGATACATTAGCAGCTGGATGTAAATTCAATGACTGCTCACATATCAGCGAACCAGGCTGTGCAGTGAAAAAAGCGATTCGTGAAGGTGAACTTACTGAGGAAAGATTTGCCAGCTATTTAAAATTAAAAAAAGAGGCAAAGTACGAGGGGTTAAATGCTAAGCAAATTGAAACAGAAAAGTTAAATGAAATGTTTAAAGAAGTAGGCGGTATGAAAAAAGCTAGAAAGTTTATTGAAAAGAGTAATAGATAAAGATGATTAAATAAAAATGAACTGGGAAGTGAGATGTGATGATCTAACTTCCCAGTCTTTTATCATATAAAACAATAAAACTAAGTCTCGTTAGACGATAGAGTAAGTTGTTGTGAAGCTGAGATCAATAATAAATTCAGCTTCACATTTTTCTGTAGTCGGTTGACAATCGAAAGAATGAGATTTAAAATATAGTTAGTCAGGCTAACTAAAAAGTTGTGTGATTGGAGGAGAAAATGAATAATATGCTTATAGATAGTGCGGATATAATAAGTCTGTTTTGTCGATTGCAATTGACTACAAAACCCGACATTCCCATTAGATACAGCGAGATGGGTGTGCTTATTTTCATCCAAAAACAGAATTCGGCAGTGACTCCACTCAATATCAGCCAGTTTTTTAAGATTACCAAACCTTCGGTCACCTCGATGGTAAATGCACTTGTGAAGAAAGAGTATGTATCAAAGGAAAAGTCAGAGGATGATAAAAGAAGCTATGTTTTGAAAATAACGGGTAAAGGGAATAAACTTGTTGAATCAACGTTCAATGACTATTATAAGTCGATTGAATTGCTTCGAGACAATATGGGTAAAGATAAATTTCATCAGTTCATCGAATCAATGCAGTTAGCCAATGATATATTGGAAAAGGGGAAGTAAATGAAAATTTTGGTTACAGGCGCTTCTGGTAACGTCGGTAGATATGTTGTACAGGAATTGATTGAAATGAGGGAAGAGGTTGTTGTTGCCGGAACAGAAAAATCTAAGCTTTATAAAGTTTTTGGGAACGAAAGCGATGTTGTGTTTTTGGATTTCACCAAGCCGGAAACATTCAAAGATGCCTTGCTGAATGTTGATAGAGTATTCCTGATGAGACCGCCACATCTTGGAAACCCGGAAGATTTATATCCATTCATAGATTATATGAAATCCTGCGACGTTAAGTTGGTATGTTTCCTTTCTTTAATGGGCATCGAAAAGAATCCGATTCCGCCTCACCATAAGATCGAAAAGTTTATTGAGAAATCAGGGATTCCTTATTCACATATAAGGCCTGGCTTTTTTATGCAGAATCTGTCTGGCATCCATTCCAAAGAAATAATAGAAAACAATGAAATATTTATTCCCGCCGGAAAGAGCAAGACAAGTTTTATTGATGCTAAAGATATCGGCTTGTCGGCAGCAACTGTTTTACATGAAGCTGAGAAGTATAAAAATACGACCCATACTATAACCGGACCAGATTCGCTCAGTTATTTTGAAATAGCAGAAATATTAGGTCAAGTGACAGATAAAAATATCATTTACAGGAATCCAAGTTTTATTAGGTATTGGCTTTATTACGTCAATAAGAGAGGCCTTGATAAAAACTATGTAAACGTAACGGTAGCCCTCTATTTTATGACAAGGATGGGCACGGCGAAAAGCGTAACAAGCGAATTTGAACAGTTAACTGGTAAACCGCCACGCACGTTTAAAGAATTCGCAGCTGATAACTTCGACTCCTTTATGGAATGAAAAAGAATAGAAATAGTCAAAGAAGTGATTTCGCGTGGATAGGTCAACTTTCACAGATACGGTATTAACGATCAAGAAAAGAATGAAATAAAACTAGTAGGTGTTTACATGAGGGTGTTTATTGCTATAGAGATAGGTGAGCAGACAAAAAAACAACTTAAGAATGTACAAGATAAGATGAAAAACTATGTAAACAAAGGAAACTTCACTACAAGGGATAATTTTCATGTGACACTACGGTTTATTGGAGACGTTGACCAGGAAGAAATAGACGGACTAAGATGCGTCATCGATAATATGGCTTTAATAACGAAACCATTTAAATTATCTCTAGATACTTTGGGACATTTTCCCAGAAAACAAAAAGAAATTATTTGGGTAGGAATAAAGGGACAGTTAGATTCTTTAAACGAGCTCAAGCGAGACCTGGAGGGTGAACTGGAAAAAGCAGGGTTCGCAAAAGAAGAGCGTGAATATAGGCCACATATAACATTAGTGCGTAGTGCTTCATTAGATAAACCAGTTGAGGTCATCATTGAAGAAGTGAGTGTGCCTCATTCAGAAATAATAGCCGGAAGTATTTCTTTGATGGAAAGTACCCGAATCGACGGTGAATTGGTTTATAGATCTATTTACAAAAAATCAGTATTCAAGTTGGAAGAGCAGTAAACATTCAGATTTTCGGTTTCAGTATATAACTGAAAGCACAAAAAAGGCGCTAGATTTCAACTAGCGCCTTTGATATACGTTTACTTACGAAGGTTGCATGACTCCTCCGAAAGCCAACCAGGCTAAGACTGATTTTGCTACAAGGCTTAAAATGATATAACCTTTTTCTCCATAAAGGTAATTATTCCATTTACCTATTTTTTTATATTGTAAGATCATATTGATTGGGAACAGGTTGAAAAAGACAAAATAGCTGCCTGCAAGGGCGTAAACAAACCAAGGCACTTCTGCCGGGTTTGAGTTACCGAATGCATAAAGCAAGATGACGACCCAAGGAGCCAGACCGGCGACACTGCCGAAAACAAACGGTTTCCAATTCGTTTTTTTCGTATACTGATTTATTTCTTCCATGTCTAACCCGAATAGATTCATGGAAGCATTTGCTGCTACAATTAAAATAAGTGCACCGATATCGTAGACTCCAAATAAGAGTGCAATGAGTACAATCATCAATGAAGAGCTGATCGCATATTCGTACCAACGGAATTTATTGATCCCTTTTTGCAAATCACGGTTGTAAATAGGATTTCCCCATGGACTGACAATTATGAAATGGGCAATAGCCGAAATAAATAAGAATAAAGAGACAGCTATACCAAATGGAACGTCGAAAAGTTGATTGGTTTCGGTGACGAGTCGCATTTGTGTTTCGTCAAAGGTGAGGAAATTGGACAAGACGGGTATTTTGAAATCTGCTATCCTTTCGATAAAAATGGCAAAACCTAACATTAAGAATCCCTGTATAAGATGTAAAAATCCCATCACTATATTAAACTTTTTCAGTGACTTAAGGGTTATTTCTTTTGACATAACGAGCACCTTCTTTTTATAAAATATGAAACATCATGTACAAATATTTTTTTAGGACTTGTTCTGTCGGATCCCTCCTTTAATGAAAGCGGTCAGTATAAAATGAGAGTAAGTGCTATAAACAGTAGTATGTTTTATTATTAAGTATATTCTATCATAAAAAGATGTTTAAGACTGTTTTATACAATTGAATCTGTATTAAAATTTTTATGATTTCGTAAAAATCGGAATTAACTGTGCTATATTGATAGCAAACAAATTTATTATAAAAGACTGGAAAAATAGGATGGAATGAAAATCACTTTGAAGTTATAAAACCCAATCTGCTTAAGGAGCGAAAAGAAGATGTTAAACTTATTTGATGAATTAATCCTTCCCAACGGTACACGGATTAAAAATCGATTTTTAAAATCAGCGATGAGTGAAATAATGGCGAATCGTCAAAATCAACCGACCGAATTACATAACAAGTTATATCAAGCCTGGGCCGAAGGTGGTTCCGGCATCGTTGTCACAGGAAACGTCATGGTAGATCGAAATGCTTTAGGCGAACCAGGCAATGTCGTCATTGAAGATGAGCGAGATCTTGACAGGCTGAAGCAATGGGCAGCTGCAGGAGGAAAAAATAATACGCAGTTATGGATGCAGATCAATCATCCTGGTAGACAATCACCTCGGTCTCTTTCAAAAGAACCTGTGGCCCCCAGTGCGATTCGATTGAGTAATTATTCCAAGCAATTATTTAGTAAGCCAAGAGCGTTAACATCAGAAGAAATAAAAGAGCTGGTAGAGCGATTCATCAAAACAGCACAAATCGCAAAAAAGGCAGGATTTAAAGGTGTTCAAATACATGGCGCCCATGGCTATCTGGTCAGTCAGTTTTTATCTGCGCATGCCAACCAGCGAAAAGATGAATACGGCGGATCACTGGAAAATCGCATGAGATTTTTAGTTGAAATATACATTGGAATGAGAAAAAGGTTAGGTCCAGATTTCCCTATAAGCATTAAGATGAATGCCACTGATTTTAATGATGGCGGTTTTAGTGAAGCAGAATCACTTCAAGTGGCAGAGAAGTTGGCCAAGTTAGGGATCGATTTAATCGAAATATCTGGGGGGAATTATGAAAACCCTAAAATGTTCAAAGAAACGGAAAAAGGAACAGAAGAGATATTTTTTATTAATTACTCAGAAAAACTAAAAGCAATAGTAGACATTCCTGTGGTAGTAACAGGTGGGTTCAGGTCGTTAAAGAGTATGGAAGAAGCGTTGCAGCAAAATAAAACATCAATGATTGGTTTGGCTCGTCCGCTAGCTTTAGTTCCTGATTTACCTAATCAGATATTTAAAGGAGAACTAACGCAGATAGATACTCCCCGGTTAACAACAGGAAGTAAGTTTTTGGATGGAAAAGTCGGATCTCTCGTAGGAATCAGTTACTATGAACAACAAATGCTACGTATAGCAAAAGGATTAGAAGTTAAGCAGCATCGCAATGCATGGCTTCCGCTCTTTCACACTATGAGATCACATGGATTGAACGGTCTTTTACCTAGACGCTAAAGATACGGAACGGAAATTATTAACTATACTGATATTTCATTATATTATTTATGGTAATATATTTTGAAATAGTAGGCTTCAATTGACAAAGACCATTGGTATGATAGACTTATTTTAAACTAAAAGACCGTATTATATGGAGGAAAATCAATTGGTGATAGCATTATTAACACTCATAGTATTAATTTTAGTGAATGGTTTTTTCGCAGCATCTGAGTTGGCATTTGTTAATTTAAATGACAATAAAGTTAAGCGAATGGCAGATAAAGGGGATAAAAAAGCACAGAAATTACATCAGCTTATATCGAGACCGAGTCTGTTTTTAAGTACGATTCAAATTGGCATCACACTTGTGGGGTTCTTATCGAGTGCATTTGCTGCTGATTTTTTTGCTGAACCAATGGCACGAGCCTTGTATGATATGGGAGTACCCCTGTCTCTCAATGTTTTAGTTACAATCTCAATTGTAATGACAACTTTGGTGCTATCTTATTTCACCTTGATTTTTGGTGAACTAATACCAAAACAGCTTGCTTTGCAAAAAGCCGAGACCATTGCAAATATCGCGGTGGGTCCAGTCTCTCTGCTGGCAAAAATAAGTGCACCCATCGTTAGATTCTTGAGTTTCTCTATCAAACTCATTTTTAAAATATTCGGTGCCGATCCAAATGCCGAAAGTGAGGAGGCAACTGAAGAAGATATTAGACTGCTTGTTGATTTGGGTCGCGAAAGAGGAACCATTCATCCAGTAGAAAAAGCAATGATTGAAAATATATTTGAATTTAATGATACGACAGCTTCCGCTATACTGACTCATCGGACAGATATGGTTGCCTTATCGGTTGATTCCAAGCTGTACGAGATTATTGGAATTATTAATAAGTATAAATTTACAAGATTTCCAGTTTACGAAGAACATATTGATAACATTGTTGGTATCTTACATGTTAAGGATTTATTTCGATATATCAACCTGGACAAGGATATTCCATTTAAACTAAAAGATGTCATGCGTGCTCCTCGTTTCGTACAAGAGTCCCAAACCATAGACAAAATATTCGCTGAAATGAGCAAAGAACATACACATTTAGCCGTTGTACTCGGTGAATTTGGTGGGACTCAAGGTATAATAACTATTGAGGACATCATCGAAGAAATTTTAGGAGAAATAACCAGTGAAAGCAAGAAACCAAAATCTGATGATAACGAAATCGCTCAACTTTCTGATCATCAATACAGAGTGATAGGTACTTGCCGTCTGCGCGATTTGGAACGTACGTTTAATGTTGTTTTCCCAACTGGGGAATATAATACCGTTAGAGGATTTCTGATCAATGAATTAGGACATATCCCTTCAGAAGGAGAAAAAGCTGAAACTAGATACAAGCATCTGACATTTGAAGTGGAAGATATCAACGAAAACCGTATCGAATCGGTATTGATCACAGTAGACGAGTCTAGTGGAGAAAATACTATAAAACAAACTGGAACAGATCAGAGTAATAGCTAGCAAATCATATATGCAAAGGAGCAGAACTCATTATTGAATTCTGCTCCTTTTGTGTATATGATTTGCTTTTTTTGCGAGTTTTATGTTAATATTTTCACAAAATAAAGAACTGTTTAACGATTCAACCTCATCGATATGAGGTTTTCTACTAATGAGGGAGTGATCGGAGGCATTAAATGAATCGACCTTTTAAACTGAATCATTTTTTGAGATTTCGGTGAATATTATTTCGATAGGCTTCCTTATCCGGTGGTGGCTTATTATTATATAAAAGGTGAGAGTATTGTGTATTTAGTGCCGAGTATTATCTGCGTTATCGGTGCGTATTATATTAATAGACGGTCTGTCATTCAGTCTACTACCGAATGGAGGTTAACTATCATGTCATTACTAAAACGTGCTTTACTTAGTCTGGTTATACTGGTAGTAATAGTTATAGCGAGTTCTATAGTAGCTAATACTCTATTTAAACGAGATGTAAGAGCTGAAGTCGAACAACTTTTTGATAACGTAGACAATAAAAGTGAAGTTGTTACAGAAGAAGACATCATCGATTTACCAACAAGTGTACAAAGGTGGCTCAAATACAGTGGGATTATTGGAAAAGAAACAATAGTCTCTGGCCGTTTAAAACAGCAAGCAGAAATGAGAATGGACGCTGAGGGTCAGTGGATGTCAGTAAAAGCCGAGCAATATTTCACTTCGGAAAAGCCTGGATTTGTTTGGAATGCCTCGATTAAAGCAGCGCCGTTCATTCACATTGCAGGTAGAGATAAATATTTGAATGGGAAAGGCAGTATGTTGATCAAGCCGATGTCTTTATTCACTGTTGCAGATTCGAAAGGCGAAGAAATCGATCAAGGCACGTTACTCAGATATCTTGCAGAAACAGTGTGGTTTCCTTCTGCTGTATTAAATGACTATATCAGCTGGAAAGAAATAGATGATAATAACGCGAAAGCTACGATGACTTATGGTGAGATATCTACGTCAGGCGTCTTTACCTTTAATCAAATGGGAGAAGTTATAAAGTTCGAAGCAGAACGTTATGGTGATTTTAATGGCGAATTCAGTTTAGAAACTTGGTCGATTTCCATGAGTGACTACAAAGCATTTGCAGGAATTAAAGTACCCACTGAAGGAAAGATCACTTGGAGATTAGACGAAGGAGATTTTAACTGGTTTAATTTTGAAGTGTTGGAAATTGAGTATAATAATCCAACGATATATTAAATGAGTGCTGTTGATATAATGGAAAATCAGTGAACGTAAACTTAATTTATGAAAATCATTAGGCTTCAAAGAAAAGTATTTCCATCCAATTCGTGTTAGTTATATAATCAAACAATGATTAATGGTAGGATAAATGAGAGATAGTAATATATTTGAAAATATTGCCTTCAGAATGCTCAAGTTAAAGGTAATGACTAAAGAGGAGAAAATAATAATGGATGGAACAAACCGTGCAGATATCGCACCAGGTAAAAAAGTGAAAGTCGTACAGAAACAGGATCAGCGTTCAGGCAAATTAACTGAAGGCGTCGTCAAAGATATTTTGACCAATTCCAAGACGCATCATCATGGGATAAAAGTAAGACTTGAAAGTGGAATCGTCGGTAGAGTGAAAGAAGTACTAAATTAAATAAATGTACAAAAAGCATCTGTTATTTAAATGACAGGTGCTTTTTTGGTGTAGAATAGAGGCATATAAGAAGTCTTAAGAGGATCCACTACTATGCAATTCGTTGTTTCAACAAATACTTAAGGAGAATGACCATGAGTGATAGACTAAATCAACCTTGGCTGAAGCAGTTGAACTATGACCCGATTCCCCCTCTGTTGAAGAGTACCAATGAATGTATAAAGTTGAAAACTAGCAATGAATTATTGGAAGAAGAAGTGAGTTTTGAGTCATGTTGGACCTCAAGAGAAGTTTTACAATTAGTGAAAAAGCAGCAGCCTGAAGGGTGTTGGAAGTATCCTCAAAACCGAAAGAACACAAAGATGGATAATTTAGATCAATACCAGACATATCGCAATTTGGGAAAGTTAGTTGAGATGTACAATCTTGATCGTTCTCATTCCACAATTCAAAAAGCAGCGGACTATTTTTTTTCAGTTCAAACAGCCGAAGGGGATTTTCGTGGGATATATGATAAGCAATACACACCAAATTATACAGCGGGTATTGCAGAGTTACTTATCAAAGCAGGATATAAAGAGGATCCTAGAATCATTACGGCATTAGAATGGTTACTAAATAATCGTCAAACTGATGGAGGCTGGGCCCTTCCTTTCAGAACTAGAAAGCATAATATTGGGGTCTCTTATGACTATCATGAAACGATTCAGCCTGATTTCAATCAACCCTCGTCTTACATGGTCACTGGCGTGGTATTGCGTGCATTCTCGGTACATCCTTTATTCAAAGGACGACAAGAAATTAAGGATGCTGGAGTATTAGTCAGCGCTTATATTTTTAAAAGAGACGTATACCCAGATAGACAAGACAAAAAATATTGGACACAATTTGTTAATCCGTTTTGTTATACAGACTTGATATCCGTACTGGACTCTCTATCCCTATTAGGTTTTTCGCCATTGCAGCCTGACATTAAAAAAGGACTACAATGGTTTAGTGACGGACAGTTGGAATCTGGTTCGTGGGATTTGAAAATCACTGCTGGTCGAGACAAAGAAACACAGCAACTTTATTTGGATTTAGCTATTTGTAGGCTCTTTAAACAATTTTCTTTTAATTGATTCACCAAAAAAAACAGAGAAAGCAGAGATAATAATGATAATTAATTATGAATTAATAGAAGAAGATTTTCTTCGATTTAATTTACATCATATAGAAGAATCTCCCTCTCAGAAAAAAATATACTGGGGATTACGCATTTTGCTGCCGCTTTTTTGTGCAGTGGTGATTTATTTGGTAGGTACAGCTTTATTTGATCAAGCATATGTATATTGGTCTATCCTAGCGATAGGATTCTTTATCGGGTGGGTGAGCTATTACCCCACGCAACATAAAAAAATCCTTTTAGATCAAACCAGAAAACTATTATCAGAAGGAGACAATTCCTCATTGTTTGGTAAGAAAACGATGACGATTAAAGAGGATGTCGTAACTGTGACTGGTGAAGATGAACAGGTGCAAATAAAAAGAGAAAACATTAAAACAATAAAACAGTACGAAGAGATGATATTACTTTATAATAGCAGCGTTTCAGCTATAATTATTCCAACACGAAATTTGACACCATATGAAATAGAAGAACTAATAAATTTGAAACCAAAAATAACCAGTGAGAACAATAATTAGACAGTCACGATCTTTCCAAATTTAAATAACATGAGATTGGGCTGATTCAGCTTAGAAAGGTTGGAAATGAAATTGAAAATTAAGCGTATTTCCTGGAGGAAATGGCTATTAGGCTTATTTATTGTAGTTGTTTTAATGATTGTTTCCGGATTCTTTTTTTTGAGAATGAACACCTATAAAGCTATGCCAGAAGCTACAGCTCTACTTGAAGAGGATAACGTTAATCAAGATGAGCGGTGGATCACCATCACACCTGAAGAAATTGAAGGACACATTGTTTTATATCAAGGAGGATTAGTGGAGACTGAAGCCTATCTTCCTTTAGCTAACGAGTTAAGTGGTGAGGGATATCAGGTCTTTATACCAAAAATGCTCCTCAATTTAGCCATACTTGATATTGATGCCATTGATGAAATTAAAGCGGCTAATCCGTCAGAGAAGGAGTGGTGGCTGGCCGGGCATTCTCTAGGTGGTGCGAGTGCTTCTATCTATGCAAAAGAAAATCATGAAGAAATTGCAGGATTGATCTTTCTGGCAGCCTATCCGAGTAATGACAGCGACTTATCTGCGTTACCGCTCGCTGTACTATCTATCACAGGTTCAAATGATGCCGTTTTAAACTTGGATCAGTACGAACAGACAAAAGACTTGTTGCCTGAGGATACAACGTATGTGACGATAGATGGAGGAAATCATTCCAACTTCGGTCATTATGGATTCCAAACAGGTGATATGGAGAGTAATCTTTCTCGAGAAGAACAACAGGATGAAATCGTTCATTATATCAGTGATTTTTTAAATGATAAGAGGTGAATAGAATGAATAAAGAGTTTGAAATGAGAAGAACGCTATCTACGGATGAAAAATCAGAACTGTTAGTTGTTTTAAAAACACGTTTTGATAAAAATATGAAGCGGCATAAAAATATAAAATGGCATGACGTTCTAGATAAATTAGAATCAAACGAACAGGCTTTAATTACCCTGCAAGCCATGGAACAGACCAATGGGGAACCAGACGTTATTGAAGGTGAGTCTGATTCTGTTGAAATATTGTTTGTCGATTGTTCAGAACAAACACCTTCAGGCCGTAGAAAAGTGTGTTATGATGATTTAGCTTTAGAATCCAGGAAAAAGTATCCACCCGAAGCGAGTGCTGTTTCATTAGCTAAAGAAATAGGGGTTGAACTGCTAGATGAAACACAGTATAGAAGACTTCAAAAGTTGGGTGAATTTGATACCAAAACATCGAGTTGGATTCAAACACCAGAAAAAATCAGACAGTTGGGTGGCGCGTTGTTTTGTGATAGGCGTTATGACACTGTGTTTGTTTATCACAATGGTGCAGAATCGTATTATGCCTCGAGAGGATTCAGAGCAAGCTTAAAGGTCTGAAATGTTAAAAAAATGGTACAAATTTGTTCGTTATGATACAAAAGTAATTGAAACATGTTAAAATATATGAGAGATTTACCTTAATAAAGATCAGCGAAGGGGATTTATGAATGACTTTTAAAAAATGGATGGTGACGACCAGTCTTGTATCAAGTGTTTTATTGTTGAATGCTTGCGGACAGACTTCTGAAGAGGAACCATCACCTGATGAAACAGCTCAAGAAGAAGTTAATCAAAACGAAGAGTCACAAACGACTGAAGAACCTGATGACGAAGATCAGATTGAAAATGATGAAGACTCAAATGGTTCGAACGCTTCAGATAACGAAGATGGCGAGCCATCTGACTCAGTAGACAACGGAAGACCACAACTTGACCTAGAAGAGGATGTCTTGGAACCCGCTAGTTTTTCAGTTTTAGTAAATAAACAGTACAGTCTACCTGAAGATTATGTACCGGACAACTTAGTCACAGTAGAAGTACCGACAGTACTTCCAAATCCTGAAATAAAACAGATGAGACAGGTTGCTGCAGACGCGCTCAAAGAAATGTTTGATACAGCAGAAACTTCCGGTATTATTCTTCATGCGCGGTCAGGTTACCGCTCATACCAGACACAAGTTCAATTGTTTAATAATTACGTTGACAATCACGGTGAAGAAGCAGCGAATAAATACAGTGCCCGACCAGGTGAGAGTGAACACCAAACGGGACTGGTCATGGATGTTACCAGTGAAAGTGTAGGCCTTCAGTTAACTGAAGAATTTGGTAACACAGAAGAAGGCACTTGGGTTAGGGACAACGCACATGAGTTCGGCTTCATTATCCGTTATCTAAAGGGTAAAGAAGATATAACAGGATATGTTTTTGAACCATGGCATATTCGCTATCTGGGTCCGGAATTAGCAACAGATGTTTACGAGAGTGGACTTTCTTATGAAGAATATTTAATCGATAGGGGGATAAACATTGAGATCTAATAATAGAAGAAGCAATAAAAATACTGTGATAATTCTTGCACTAATTGCCCTGGTTGTTGTTTTGATGGGAGCCGGTATTTATGCATGGGCTAATCCGTTCCAAAACGGTCAAGAAACAGTGGAGACAAACGAGGAAGTGGACCAAGATTCGGGAGATACTGCTGAAGAAGAGCCAAACAACAATGGAGAAACATCTGACTCGGATGAAGATGAACAAGAGCCTGAAGAGACATTTATCGATATCCGTATATCCGCAGTAGGTGATGTGATGGGTCATCTGAGTCAACTTATCGGTGCTCACGATGCTCAAACGGATACCTATGATTTTAATCCGGTTTTTGAAGATGTGAAACCTTTTATTGAAGAAGCGGATTTGGCACTTGCTAACTTGGAAACAACATTGGCGGGCTCATCGAGACCGTACAGTGGGTATCCGTTGTTTAACGCACCAGATGAATTGGCCGATGCACTTAAATACGCTGGTTTTGATACCATAGTTACGAGTAACAACCATAGTTTGGATACAAGAGACGAAGGTCTGAGAAGAACGGCTGAGGTAGTTAAGGATAGAGGGATGGATGTAGTTGGAACGTATGAAACAGCTCCTGATCCAGACGAACGTTTTTTAATCAAAGATGTAAAAGGAATAAAAGTTGCCATACTTGCCTACACTGAACATACAAATGGACTGGATGCACAATATTCTGCTGAAGAAGTTCATTCGATGATAAATATTATTGATGAAGCTCAAATGGTAAAAGATATCGAAAATGCTAAAGCACATGATCCGGATATTATCGTTGCCTATACGCATTGGGGAAATGAATACACAAGAGATCCTAATGAGTTTCAAACGACAAATGCAGAGATTCTTGCCCGTGAAGGCGTAGATATCATCTTTGGTGGTCACCCGCATGTGATTCATGAAGCTGAATTTATTGAAGTGGATGGCAACGAAGCCTTTGTGATCTATTCCCTAGGTAACATTTACTCGAATCAACGTAAAGAGACATTGGGTGAAGGATTTGAACCCACAGAAGATGGTGTTATCGCCAGCGTGGATATACAAAAAAATGAACAGACCGGAGAAACAACCATAAAAGGAGTCGATTTTGTTCCAACTTGGATGTATCGCCACAGCGATACTGGTGGAGCACCTTACACTTACCGTATATTACCTATCGAAGCACACCTGGAAGATACCACTGTCCAAGAATCTTATAAAGAACGTATGAGAAAGTCATATGAAGAAACAATGGATAGAATAAATATGCCGAATTCAGAAAATGAGTAAAGTGTTATGGAATATTTAATTTAATATTTTAAAAAGGTGGAAGCAGGAAAGTATCTGCTTCCACCCTTTTTATTAGGAAGGTTACAAAGAAAGTATATGTTGTAAAATAATCAAGTGATTATTTAATGCAAAACATATTAATTTCTATTTAAGTTCAATGATTGTTTATTGATAAACAATAAATAAAGGGCTAGAATTAATGGAAACAATATAACAGGAGTGGATTCATTTGAAGAAAGAAACCCTGATACTGAAAATTGCAGTTATTCTTATTGCGTTACCTGTTTTAGCCATTACACTATTTGGTTTTCCTTTAATTATTCAAGATGCAGCAGATAGTAGTATGAAAATGGCTCGTGTTTTGTATAGCCTTTTAACTGTTTTTTCTCTGACACTTTTCCCTTTTTTGGCAGCACTATATCAAGCTTTCAAATTACTCAAGTATATTGACACCAACGATGCCTTCTCAGAGAAATCGGTAGAAGCCTTAAAAAAAATAAAACTGTACGCCTTTTCTATTGCCTCGCTTCATTTATTGAGTTTTCCTCTGTACTTTATTGTGGGAGAAGTGGACGATGCGCCGGGCGTTATCATAGTAGGGATGATGTTTATTTCTGCACCAACAGTCATTGCAGTATTTGCGGCAGTCCTTCAGAAATTGATGGGAAATGCGCTTGAAATTAAACGGGACAATGACTTAACGATATAAGGAGGTTGCTATGGCCATACAAGTGAATTTGGATGTCATGTTAGCTAAAAGAAAGATGAGCGTTACTGAACTTTCGGATAAAGTTGGGATTACAATGGCTAATATCTCCATCTTGAAAACAGGAAAAGCAAAAGCCATAAGGTTTTCAACGCTGGATAAAATCTGTCGAGTTCTTAACTGCCAACCTGGTTACATTCTCGCGTATACTGATAAAGGTGATAACCAAGAGTAATTGATTGTCTATGATAACGTGTAATTGTTATAAATGAAGATCAAACAATTCAGTCTGATCACATTTTCTAAATATAGAACGAATAATAGAACTGTAAAAGAAAACATAAAGGAGTAATGATCATGCCAAATAACAAGAAAAACTTAACAATCATTCAAATGAATGATTCGCATGCCTACTTTAACTTACATCCTGAATGGTTTTTTGAAGAAGGTCGATTTGTATATCGAAATGCTGGAGGGTACGCCCGTATCGCGACACTCATAAAAGATATAAGCAACGATACCCCCAATGACGTATTGTTCTGTGATAATGGGGACACCTTGAACGGGACGATGCCAGCAGTAAGAACAGAGGGGGCTGCAGTCATTCCCATCATCAATGAACTGGGTATTGATGCTATGGCATTACACTGGGAGTTTGGATATGGACCTGAAACGTTAGTTGAAAAATCAAAAGGGTTGAATTTCCCACTGTTAGCGAATAACGTGTATAAAACAGAAAATGAAGAGCTTTTGTTTCCACCTTTTAAAGTTAAACAATATGAAAATTTGAAAATAGGCATAATAGGGATTGCCTCTAATATCGTTGATAAAACCATGCCGGCATCGTTTAGTGAAGGTGTCAGATTCACGTTAGGCAAAGATGAATTACCAGGAATAATTGAGACACTTAGAGAGCAGGAACAGGTTGATCTGGTGGTGCTCGTTTCACATTTGGGTTTCCCCCAAGATATGAAATTAGTATCAGAAGTAGCAGGCATAGATGTTTGTTTAAGCGGACACACGCACAATCGTTTAACTGAACCTGTTGTCCAGGGGGAAACAATAGTGATACAATCAGGTTGTCATGGTTCGTTTCTTGGTCGTCTTGATTTGGAGATAACTGCTGGTAAAATAACGCAGTTTGAACATGAATTGATCGAAGTCTCAGAAGATATTAAACCGGATGCTCGAATAGCTGAAATCATTGACCAAGAACTTTTACCTTTTAAAGAAGAGATGGAAACTATTGTAGGTGAAACGAAAACGGCCTTGAACCGTGCAACAATGCTTGAGTCGACGATGGACAATTTTCTTTTAACTGCCATTCTTGAAAGTACAGGAGCAGAAATGGCATTTTCAAACGGCTGGCGATACGGTGCACCGATCGTTCCGGGACAAGTGACACTCAATGATTTGTATAATATTGTACCGATGAACCCCCCCATTATGACTGCAGAAATAACTGGTCAGGAACTCTTGGATATGATAGAAGAAAATTTGGAGCGTTCAGTTTCTTCGGATGCTTATCAACAAATGGGCGGATTCATTAAACGTGCGTTAGGCTTGAAAGTGTTTCTGAAAATAGAAAATCCTAAAGGACAAAGAATCCAATCCTTATTTGTCAAAGATGAACCCGTTGACAGAACAAAAAGCTATCAGGTTGCTTACATTACGTCCCAAGGAGTGGGGCCAGAATACGGTCATAATAAGAAGGAATCATCTATTCATGCTGTGCAGAGTATGAAAGATTATCTGGAAAAGCATAGTCCAATTTCAATAAACTACTTAAAAACCTATGAACTTGTATAGGAATGAATGGAGAATAAAATGTTTGATGAAGTAAATGGAATAAATAGTCTGCTTTTAATAATCATTGGATTTATGAATGTCTTTACGTTTGGTATCTACTACATTGACAAACGTCGGGCTATAAATCACAAATATAGAATATCAGAAAAGACGTTACTGTTGTCCTCATTTGCTCTAGGAGGAATCGGCGCCTGGCTTAGCATGACGATATTCAGACATAAAACGCAACATGCTTTATTTAAATATAGCTTGCCGGTGGCTGCAATATCAACACTCGGTGTGATTTATATGCTTGTAAGCCAAGATATCTCCTCACTTTTTTAGAATTAATGATGAATAGCACTCTAATCTGCTAATTATAATGGGAATAGAAAGTTATTTTTTATTGCAATCAATATATTAACCTGCAAGAGGAAAATTGATTTAATAATAGAAGTATATCGATACGCCATATATATTATGAAATATGTTTACATCGTCATTAGAACACAGGGGTACGCTGACTGCTCATGCGCTATTTACGTTTGAGAAGAGTTTCCAAAAGCATAGAAAAATTTCACAATAAGAAATTAGTGGGCACATAGATAAAAAAATCAGCCTCTTTCGAAAATCGAAAGAGGCTGATTTTAAGTTTTAGCAAATTTTTTTTATTCAAATACGAATCATAAGAAATTAAGTTTGATCTAATTTTCAAAAAAAAGCTAAAAAGTACAATGGATTAAAATTGACTCAAATCGATTTCTTTATTTATCAAGGGATCTGGAAGTGGTTTGCCAAACAGATAGCCTTGAAACAATTCATACCCTTGATTCTTTAACCAATGAAAATCAGCAATGTCTTCGATACCTTCGGCTAAACATAGGCCTCCATAACTGTGAGCCTTCTCTAAAAATGATTTAGCTATTAGTTGTTTATCTTTGGAATGACTGACCCCTTGGGCAAAAGCCATATCTAATTTAATGAATGGCGGTTCTAATTCTCCTAACAAATCTAGCGTGTTATAACCAGAACCCACGTCATCCAAGGCATAGCTAAACCCATTTTTCTTATAGTAGCGAAGGATCGATTTTAAATGCTCGATATCATCAACTTTTTCAGTCTCCACGACTTCAAATACAAAACGGTCACTCGTTATATTCAAACTGTGTGCCAAGTCTGTCGTAGCTCTCAGACAGTATTCGGGCTGGTAAATAGCGGTAGGGATGAAATTGATAAAGGCCTTCTGATCACCATAAAGGCGTTTGATCTGTTTAACGGCCTGCATGCGACATAATCGGTCGAGCGCAAATGTCCGTCCTCGTAATTTAGCTGCTGGAAAAACTATATCCGGATATATAATTGCTTCTTCTTTATCAAAAAAACGTGCCAGTAACTCATAACCGTATATATCTCCTGTTTGCGTGATGATAGGCTGAAAGTGCATTTTTATACTTTTCTCTTTTATAAGTGCATCCAGCCATGATGTTTTTCTGTAGTCATCAAAGGTATCCAGTGACGACCATTCTTTGTGAAGGGGGGCAAAAGTTACACCGGATGTAAGATTCATTTCTCTCAAAAAATCAACCAGATCATTACTGGCAGCTTCAGATGTATGTAAGATATTTTCTTTCCAGATATATGAAGACGTATCATGAAAAAATTCTTTGGTGATCAAGCTTTTTAATTGTTTTGGAATGTTAAAGGTCAACTCACTTTTAACTATAGTACATGTGGAACAGTGCATGCTCATCCTCCTTTATTATATCTTAACATGTAATTAGAATAAGTTTTAGAAACATAAAAAAAGCGTTCTAGAATCATTCTAGAACGCTTTTTATTAAGCCTAAGTTACTTTTTTACGTATTTTTTCTTCCTGTAACCATATTCCAAATGAAAACAATGAGTGCAATGACGAGAAGAATATGGATAATTCCACCACCGATATCTAAAACCAAACCTAGAACCCAGAAAAGAACTAATATTCCAATAAGTGTCCACAACATAATATAACCTCCTTAAACTTTGATAATTTGATTATAGCAAAGTTTTTTCGAATCGTTTAATGATATGCACTTAATGATTAGTACTAATTATTCGTTTGAACAGAATGAGAATGGTAAACTTAGATTATAAATGAAGCTTGAAGAGGAGTACGTCATGAATATTGGATATGCATGCATAACAAAAGGGTTAGCTGACGCTAAGTACAAAACGTGTCGCAAGATAAATGCAACTGAAGAGAATCTGAAACTGTTGATCGAACATAATTTAAATGTGTTAGAGAAAATGATTGAATATAATCATCAAGCAGGTATTAAATTATTTCGTATCAGTTCGGATATTATTCCGTTCGGATCAGACTTTGTTGTGAACGATTTAGATTGGCCAACCCTATTTGAACCCTTATTTACTCGGATTGGAGAAAAAATCAGACGATATGGCATTCGGGTTTCGATGCATCCTGGTCAGTACACGGTCCTTAATTCACCAATAAAGGGAGTGGTGGATCGAGCAATTGATGATTTGAATTACCATACACTATTCTTAGATTCGTTAGGAGTTGGTTCAGAAAGTAAAATCATTTTGCATGTCGGTGGTGTATATAACGATAAAGAAGCTGCCATAGATAGATTTACCCAGGCATATGAACAACTCGACCGGAAGATCAAGGACCGGCTCATTATTGAGAATGATGATCGCTCATATACTATTCAAGATGTATTGACTGTTAGCAAAAGAACAGGTGCACCAGTCGTTTATGATAATTTGCATAATGCATTAAATAGTGAGGATGAAACCTATCCGGATTCTTACTGGATAAAGTTAGCGAAAAAAACGTGGAAAAACAAAGATGGACGTCCCAAAGTTCACTATTCACAGCAGCAACTCATTGGGAGGGAAGGATCTCATTCACAATTTATCAGAATCGATGAATTTATGGCTTTCTACCGAGATGTAGAGTCGTGTGATGTTGATATCATGCTGGAAGTTAAAGATAAAAACTTATCAGCAGTAAAGTGCCTCTTAGCGACAACGACTGATCCAAAGATAAGTGACTTGGAAAATGAATGGGCAAAATACAAGTACACTGTATTAGAACGGTCCCCAGCTATTTATGACAGCATTAGAGAACTACTGAAAAACAAATCGTCATACCCAGTTATTCCATTTTACCGGTTGATTGAAGCGGCTCTAGCTCAAGAAATCAATACTAATACGGCAATAAACAGTTTGGAACATGTTTGGGGATATGTTAATCAAGACGTTACAGTCAAAGAAAAAGAAAAATATCAAGAGTATAAATCCAATCTAATGGAAGACTTAAAATACTTAGAACGAGTTAAACGCTTCTTATACAAATTGGCAGTGAAGTATGAAGTAGACTATTTAATAAACTCTTTATATTTTGAATTATAGAATTCTCTGGAGGTTGTCATGATGAGAAGTAAAAAACAATTAGGTATTATTTATAGCCTGTGGTTCATCTTAATGTTGGTCGTCAATTATATTACTGCAACAGATGTGGGGATGGTGGCTGATCAAGATCCTGCAATAATCCAACCCGCTGGATACGTCTTTTCGATATGGGGTATTATTTACCTGTTGTTATTTGTCTGGATTGTACGTTTGGTTTTTTCTAAGTATAATAAAAACCGCATATACGAAAGCGTACATTATTGGCCCATCGTTAATTTTATTTTGAACGGGTTATGGATCATCGCTTTCACAGAGGGCTGGTACTTAGCTTCAGTTATAATAATAATCGCTTTACTCATTACTTTGATTTTTATTTATAGAAACATTTCTCGTGTTTCTTCTTACTGGTTTGATCGGTTACCTTTCTCTATTTATTTTGGCTGGGTAACGGTCGCTACACTCGTTAATATTATGACGTGGTTCAACGAAATGGGTAACGAGGAAGTATTTGGATTTGATGAATATCAGTTGACGCTGGCTTTACTGATTATAGGGACAGTGATTGCGATATTTGTTTCGCTACTCAATCGAGATTGGTTATACCCGTTGGTCTTTGCCTGGGCGTACGCTGGCATTATTGTAGAGACCGATTATCAGTTGTTCTGGCTAACGGTTGTATGTGGGGCAAGTATCTTTTTCCATCTTTTAGTATCAGTTCTCACTGGAATAAAAAGAATTAGACAGTGACATGAGTAGTGTGAAATCTTCAGTTATAGCTTGGAGCAGTATTAACCATACCGTGTCTATAAGTGAAGATTTTTCCTTTTTGCTTAATTAGTTTTTCAGTTAAGAATAATTAAATAAATGGTATAATGATTCAAGAATCGTTTGGAAGGATGAAAAGTTTGGAGATGAATTTGAAGAAGGTGCCCGGCATTGGATTGTCTGGAATAATTGCTTTAATTGCACTTTACATAGAAACGATATTACCAGGTCACTACATTGGGGCGACTGTAATTGCCATGTTTTTAGGTATTTTTTTTCGTACAGTCTACTATAATGAAGAAGTATTACAAGAAGGTGTGCAGTATGCCTCAAAGAAAATATTGAAAGGTGCAATTATATTATTAGGCGCTTCTCTTAATTTTTCTATCATATTAGAAGTTGGAAGTCAGACCCTGTTAGTCTTACTGTTTACTCTGTTTACCGCTTTTGGTGGAGGACACGTATTAGGAAAAATATTTAAAATCAACTGGAAGCTTAGTAATATGATCGCTGCCGGAACGGCCATCTGTGGAGGATCAGCTATCGCCGCGATGGCTCCGGTAATTGAAGCAGAAGATGCAGATGTGTCTTACGCTATCTCTTCGACCTTTTTGTTTGATATGTTGATGATTATCTTGTACCCGATCGTCGGTCGCTTATTGTTACTTAGCGATACTTTTTTCGGTTACTGGGCTGGAACATCTATTAACGATACATCGAGTGTCGTCGCTGCTAGCTTTGCATTTTCTGATGTAGCTGGAGAAGTCGCGACGATGGTGAAATTGACACGTACGTTAGCCATTATCCCGACCGTTTTAATCTTTTCAACCATATATTACAGGAACAAACGCAAACAACCTGATCTTAGAAAGGCTAAAGTCTCTCTTTCGGGTTTGATTCCCTGGTTTATAGTGATTTTCGTATTGATGGCTTTATTAAATTCAATAGGCATAATCAGCCCGAGTGTTGCTGGAGTAATGAAAACTATCAGTCGTTTTCTAATGGTTGTGGCTTTAGCCGCAATTGGTCTGAAAACGAACATGGCAGTTTTTGTTAAAACCGGTTGGAAACCTTTTATACATGGTTTCATATTATCTTCTCTGGTCGTCATCGTCTCTTATGTTGTTGTTCTATTTATCATTGGGTAATAGAGTTTTTTGAGAAGGAGAGAATATAAAATGAAAAAAACAGTTGGAATTATGGGCATTCTTTTAGTCAGTATTTTTATGCTTTGGTTTTTACTTTTTTTGTTTCCTTTATCATCAAAAAAAACCTATGCCTTTTTTGAAGAAAAAGAAGGCCCCTTAGTGATCGCTCATCGGGGAGGAAAAGCACTTGCCCCTGAAAATACACTAGCAGCCTTTAGAAATGCAGCAGAGTTAGCTGTAGATATGCTGGAATACGACGTACATATAACTGTCGATGGACATCTGGTAGTTATTCATGATGACACCGTAGACCGTACAACCAACGGCACAGGAAGGGTCAATGAAATGACCCTTGAAGAAATAAAAGCCTTAGATGCAGGTTACCGTTTTAAAGACGCTAATGGCGATTTTGTGTTTCGAAACTCAGGCATAAAAATACCCACAGTAGAAGAAGTTTTTTCAGAATTTAGTGATAAGAAACATTTAATAGAACTTAAGGATTCCAACAATCCACTTATGTATGAGGCTTTAATTGTTGAAATGTGGAATGAGATTCAAAAGTTTAATATGAAAGATAATGTTTTGATTGCCAGTTTTGATCATGCTATAAACCTGAGATTCCAGGATGTTTCCAATGGCGAAGTAGCCATTGGCGCAGGAAAAGAAGAGACGAGACATTTCGTCACAATACATAAGGCTCTTCTTAATGCGCTTTATAGACCCAAAGCAGCAGCTTTCCAGTTGCCAACTGAACTGGAAGGTTATAATTTAGTTGATTGGAAATTGATCCGAGGGGCAAATAACCGCGGGATGCAAATCTACTATTGGACGATCAATGAAGAAGAAATGATGAAAAAACTGATTGACATTGGTGTTGATGGAATCATGACAGATAACCCTCGGTTACTATTGGATGTATTATCAAATAACTAGTATTAATTGATTTTAAAAATCAAGTTACAGAAAGGAATATTTGATGGAGTTCACATTATTTGAGACAAGTGACGTGCACGGTTATCTTTATCCTACTGATTATCAGTCACGCAAGCATGAGCAAGAACACGGTTTATTTAAAATAGCCTCTCTACTAGAAAGAGAACGTCAAGCGACAAAAGGACCAAGTCTTACTATTGAGAACGGTGATATTATTCAAGGATCACCATTTACTCATTACTTAGTTAAACATAAAAAATCGGCTAAATATTTAACGGATGCAGTCAATCAAATGAATTTTGATGCTGGCATAATTGGAAATCATGAATTTAACTATGGGTTAGATTACCTAAATTCTGCAGTTGAAACGGCAAAGTATCCTTTCTTATGTGCCAATATAGTGAAAAGTGACGGTAGTTTAGCTTTCGGTCAAGCATATAAAATGTTTGAACAGGACGGAATCAAGGTGGCTATATTGGGTTTGACGACTCAATATATACCTAATTGGGAACACCCGGAAAATTATAAAGGTTTGACCTTCTTATCAGCGACAGAAACTGCAAAGAAATATGTGCCCGAGTTAAGAGAACAAGCTGACATCGTTGTCGTCAGTTATCACGGAGGATTTGAAAAAGATCTTAAAACAGGTAAAGAGACTGAAGTGCAGACAGGTGAGAATGAAGGTTATAAGATATTAGAAGAAGTTGAAGGCATTGATGTCTTACTTACTGGTCATCAGCACCGCTTGATAGCTGAAGTCGTCAAAAATACTGCCGTAATCATGCCTGGCCATAAAGGGGAATATTTAGGTAAAGTTGTGATTGAACTTGAGAAAAATAACGACACTCTGACAATCAAAAAAATGAAACCTGAACTTCTTTCGGTCGAAGGGGTACCCGTTGATGAAAAATTGTTCAATCAATTAAAATGGTTGAATGACGAAGTGGAAGAGTGGCTAGACCAGCCTGTCGGACAGGTTCAAGGAGACATGCAAATATTTGATGTAGAAAAAGCACGACGAGAAGAACATCCTTATATTGAATTTATCAACCGTGTTCAGATGTATTATGCTAAATGTGATATATCGGGCACTGCTCTTTTCAATAATAAAGTTAATGGTTTTGATGAATCTGTATCGTTGAGAGATGTGGTTCTTAATTACATCTATCCAAATACTTTAGCCGTTCTCAAAGTAACAGGTGAAGAATTGAAGAATGCTATAGAACGATCTGCAACGTATTTCAAAGTGCAAGATGACAACCAGATAACCATTAATCCTGAATTTATGAATCCCAAACCTCAAATGTACAATTATGATATGTATGAAGGCATCGACTACACGATAGATGTCACACAGCCTGAAGGAGAAAGAGTGGTGGAATTTAAGTATCAGGGTAAAGATATATTACCCAATGATGACTTGGAAATTGTGATCAACCAATACCGAGCGGTGGGTGGAGGCGATTACGGTATGTTTGATGCAACGAAAATCATTCGGGAAGTGACGATCCCAATGAGTGAACTTATCGGTGACTATTTTGCGCAATTCTCACCGATTGTAGCTGAAGTGAATAATAACTTTAAAGTCATTTCTACCAAATGAGAAAAGACGGATTTCTATGAAAATAGAAATCCGTCTTTTTACATTTGGTCTTCGTTGAATTGGTTGATTAAATCATCTGGTTCGACATGAACATCCGTATGCATGACATCGAAATTTTCATAAAGCAGCTTTTCGATATTCTCGGTTATATCGTGGCTTTCTCGTACCGTCATGTTTCGATCAACTAAAATAGTGACATCTACATACGTATTAGCCCCGTACATGCGAGCTTTTATAGATGCAACGTTTTTGACTTCTGGGATCATCTGTATTTCAGTCTTGTACAAAGATAACTGTTTGTCTTTAAAACCGTCAGATAATAAAAAGGTACTTTCTTTAAAAATATCAATACCTGTTCTAACTATAATAAGGGCGACGATGGATGCCATGACAGTATCTAACCAGACCCAGCCAAAAGAAGCACCTAGGATGGCAACGGCTGTTGCGATACTCGTTAGGCTGTCGGCTAGATTATCTTGAGCCACAGCTTTTAATCCAGTACTTTTCGCTTCCTTTGCTAATAATAGGTTGTAGCGGTAAAGAAACAGCAATACCACTGCACTGATTATAGCAATGACAGCAGCGAGTTGATTGGGTGCTACCAATTCACCTCTATATAGACGAACAATACTGCTTTGAAAAACTTGGAATCCGACAAACATCATGATAAATGACGTAATTAAACTGGCGATGGGTTCCGCTTTCCAATGTCCATAAGGGTGATCGGCATCAGCCGGTATCCTCGCGGTTTTCAGGCCGAATAGGACAGTTACAGATGAAAATACATCCGTTAAGTTATTCAATCCATCGGCGGATAAGGATGTTGAACGCAGAAAAAAACCGACGGAAATTTTTACTATAGCCAGTATCACATAGACACCAATCGACACTTTTGCGCCTTTTTCTGCTATTCGGACACGATTGATTTGATTTTTCAAGATATCCCTACTTTAATTTTATTGCATTTGATAAATTACATTATGCTTATTAATTTTAAAAGAATGAAGATGAAAATACAACAAAGAACTGTGATGAAAGACTAAATTTAAGGTGTCTTTAATTATTAAGGAGAGTATATTGGATGAAAAAGTGAGAATCTCTTACCAATTATTTACGTCTTTTCGTTCCCCTTTGAAATTGTTCTGTTTCTCGTGTCTTGAAGCTAATACAGTCTCGACATCTGAAATGGACACTCCGGTTTGATGGAGTAGAACGCCGAGATGATATAAGACGTCAGCTGTTTCGTTAGCGACTTCTTCTTTGTTGTTATTCTTCGCGCCTATAACGACTTCAAAAGCTTCTTCACCGAATTTTTTTGCTATCTTATCGATGCCTTCGCTCAAAAGATAGTTTGTGTAAGATTTCTCTTCACTTGAACCGGCTCGAGCTTGGATCGTTGCTTCGATATCTTTCAATGTAAAAGAGGGTCCGAGATTGAAACAGCTCTTTGACCCCGTATGGCAAGTAGGACCAACCGGGTCGATCATAACGAGCAAGGCATCTTGATCACAATCTAAATGCATGTCTTTGACGTATTGCAGATTACCACTTGTTTCGCCTTTTTTCCATAAGCGATTCTTTGAACGAGAAAAAAACCAGACAACTTCATCCTGTTTCGTTTTTTCAAAAGCCTCTTCGTTCATATAGCCCATCATTCGAACATCTTTTGTTGTGTAATGTTGCAGGATAACTGGAAGTAATCCTTTTGAAAAATCTGGTTGTAATGCATTGTAATTAGACATGGCGCATAGGCACTCCTTTTAACTGACATGAGTCTTTGACTTCTTGAATCGAAACATCTTCATCATGAAAAATAGAGGCAGCTAGTCCTGCCGAAACATCTGTATTTAAGAAAAGATCCGCAAAATGCTGCGCATTTCCTGCACCACCCGAAGCGATAACAGGTATATTGACTATTTCTTTAATTTTTGAAAGCAATACATGATCGAATCCCTGCTGCATGCCATCATAATCCATACTGGTAATCAGTAGTTCTCCTGCTCCACGAGATTCTACTTCTTTTACCCAATCCAATGTTTTTACATCCGTTTTTTTCTTGCCTCCATGCGTGTAGCAATACCAGTCTTGTTCCTTTTCCTCCCATTTAGCATCAACTGCGATGCAGATACACTGAGAGCCAAATTTTTCACTGGTTTCGTTGATCAATGAAGGATCTTTCAAGGCTGCTGAATTCAAACTCACTTTATCTGCACCCGCATTTAATACAGCTGAGATATCTGCTGAAGATTTCAGCCCGCCACCGATAGTCATCGGGATAAAGAGTTCTTTGGCAGTTTTTCTGATCACATCAAGCATTAGGGCGTTACCCGTATCGGTTGCTGAAATATCGAGGAAGACTAATTCATCGGCTCCTAATGTGTTATAGCGTTTAGCTAATTCAACTGGATCTCCAATTTCACGTAGTCCTTTGAACTGAATACCTTTAACCACAATGCCATCTCTGACATCGAGACAAGGAATGATACGTTTTTTAATCATTTAATCCCCTCCCAAAAAGTATCCGTATTAGCTGCTTTTCCGACAATGGCCGCTTTAACGCCGGCATCTTCTAATATTTTCAAATCTGCTGAACTGCGTATGCCACCTGAGGCAGTGATTGGGTGAGGGGTAAGACCCACTAGTTTTTTTGTCAGTTCGAAGTTAGGACCCTGCATTTTACCGTCTTTGGAAATGTCGGTGTAAATAATGCCGCCTAAGGCTAGAGAAGCTGTTTCTGCAGCAACATCATAAATGGTTTTTCCAACTGATTCTGTCCAGCCGTTGACTGCGACCTGTTCTTTTTTTGCATCCAGGCCTAAATAAATTTTGCCCGGGTAGAGGGTGGTTATTTTCTTGAGCCAAGCGCTATCTTGTAAGCCGCGTGTGCCAACGATGACGTATGACGCACCGCTTGAAAAGTAATAGTCGATCGTTTCTGTTGAACGAATACCGCCGCCAATTTCGACGGGATAGGCACTGGAAGCGATCAATTCTTTAATGAATGCTTTTTCTGTCGGTTTCTGGTGTAGTGCTCCCATCAAATCAACAATATGGATACGAGTTACTTCCTTGAATTGATTGTAAAAAGCAATGGCTTCTTTAGGAGAACGTTTCATAACTTCTTTTGAAGCATAAACACCTTCGGTCAATCGCACACTCTGGTTATCAATTAAATCTATTGCTGGCCAAATTTCTATCACAGATTAAAACCACCTTTTATCGCTTGATTGAGTATTTGCAGTCCCAGGTCTCCACTTTTTTCAGGGTGAAACTGAATACCGATTAAATGATCTTTCTGGACAATTGCCACCACAGGCTCTTCATAAGATGCTGTAGCAACAACATTTTCTTCTGTATGCACTTTATATGAATGGATAAAGTAAACGTCGCCCTGCAGAGAAGGAAGAGGAGAGTCCAGTTGATTCCATCCCAAATGGGGTACCGGAAGAGATCCGGTTATTTTTTTAACTGTTCCAGGTAAATAGCCAAGCCCATCTACATTTCCTTCTTCACTCTTTTCAAAAAGAAGCTGCATACCTAAACAGATACCAATAAACGGTTTTTTGTCTTTTAATTCATTCAATACAGGTAACAACTCTAGTTCTGATAGACGGTTCATCGCATCTTTAAAATGACCGACACCAGGTAGTATGATCGTGTCTGCCTCAATGAGTTCTTTTGTATCATGAGTGACCACAACATCATGACCCAAATAATGCAAAGCGTTTGATAGATTAGCGATGTTACCCAATCCATAGTCTACGATAGCAATCATTCTTCGATGACTCCTTTCGACGAAGGAAGGCGGGAAACGTCAGAAGACTGTGAGGCTTTCCTTAAAGCCTGTGCGAAAGACTTGAAAAGGGCCTCGATTTCATGATGGGTATTTCCACCGCGAATCAAATCGAGATGAACGGTCAAGCGGGCATGAATAGTCAGTGCATAGAAGAATTCTTTGACTAACTGAACGTCAAACGTTCCGACCGTTTGACTGGAAAAATCAGATTCAAAAGATAAAAAAGGACGACCGCTGATATCGACAACTGCACGCGCCAATGTTTCATCCATCGGAACATAGGCAGTCCCGTAACGTTCAATTGAAGACTTATCCTGATTTAACTCAGCAATGGCTTGTCCTAACAAAATACCAATATCTTCTGTAGTGTGGTGATCATCCACATCTGTATCACCATCGACAGCAATATCCAGTACAAAATGACTATGAAAAGCAAACAGGTCCAGCATGTGGTTTAAAAAGCCTACACCAGTATCGATTTTGGATTCAGATAAACCTTTATCTATGCTTAATTTGATACGTGTTTCTTTCGTGTTACGTTCTTTGGTTATGGTCATTGAGATGCTCTCCATTTCCTTACGATTTTTCTCAGTTCATCCAATTGTTCTTCGGTTGCTATCGAATATCTGACAGCTTCTTTAAGTGTTGGTTGATCAGAATCAGGAAACATTCTGGGTTGGAAGCCATTTTGTTTTACAAAGTTACCTAATTCTAATGCTTTTTCTCCATAGGTAAACAAAAAATTAGTGTGACTCTCTAGCATGTTGATGACATCTCCGACTTCTTCTTTGAAGAGTTGGTGCAATTGTTTGGCCAACTTTTTATTTAAAGAAATAAAATCAGTCAGTCGTTCAGGTTGATTCAACAGATAATGAGCGATGTTTAAGGAAAGAGTGTTGAGTGGGTAAGGATGTGCGATAGAGTTTAACACTTTCATGGTGTTCTCAGTCGAAAAAGCGACACCAATGCGTAATCCCGCTAAACCATATACCTTTGAAAGCGTACGAAAGCGAATGATGTGATCGCCTTCAGGATAATTGGGGATCTCATCTAAAAACTCGGCATAGGCTTCGTCAATAATAATGTAACCATTAACTTCCCTCATTAATTCAGCTGCTTTCTCGATGAAATCGAGGGGGTGCATCATACCAAAGGGATTATTTGGCTGTGAGAAGATAAAAATAGAAGGGCGATACTCTTTAATTTTTTTGAAGACGTCCTCATAATCAAATGTCATATCCGGTTGAGCATCAACTTTTATGAGCGGACGTTTGAATTGCATGGCATATTCTTCATACATCACAAAATCCGGATCGAGAACCAAAGCGGGTCCTTTACCTAAAATAATCATCGCTTTTTGAATCCATTCATCTGATCCGTTTGCAAAAGAGACCAGGTTTGAATCCAGATGATTATAGTCAGCATAACTCTCTTGTAAGTGCTGATATTCATTGGTCGCATAGTGATTGAAATGTGTATCTATAGCAATTTTACTGATTTCATCTTCAGTTAATGCTCTATATGGACTTTCATTTTTGTCTATGCGTATCATTTCAATTCCTCCAGTCGACAGGCTAAAGAATCATGATGGGCTTGGAGTGATTCTTCCAAAGCTAAATGCATACCGCTGGGGGCCATCTTTAAAAACGACTCTTTTTTTAGAGCAATAATAGAGTTGGTTCGTAAAAAGTCATTGACTGTTAAGCCGTTGCTAAATCTCGCTGTTCCTCCAGTCGGTAAAACGTGACTGGGTCCTGCGACGTAATCACCAATAGCTTCAGGTGAATAGTCGCCTACAAATAAAGCACCGGCAGTTTTGATCTGATCGATATACGACTCTGCATCTTTTGTTTGAATCGAGACATGTTCACCGGCAATCAAGTTGACGCATTCGATCGTCTCTTCTTTATTAGCTGTAAGAATAGAATAATGATGATCCTTTAGACTGGCCGCTATTATTTGAGCGCGAGGTTGTTTGTTTGCCAATACAGCAACTGCTTCTTTTATTTCTAATAGCTTTTCTTTGTTTTCACTTATCAAAAAGGTTCGGGCCAATACATCATGTTCAGCCTGCGCAAGTAAATCGTAAGCAACAAATTCCGCCCGCGTCGTTTCATCGACGACAACAACAATTTCACTTGGACCGGCAATAGAATCGATACCTACATCACCATAAACCATTTTTTTAGCTAAGGCGACGTACTGATTCCCTGGACCGGCAATTTTATCCACTCTTGGAATGGTTTCTGTACCATAAGCTAATGCAGCGATGGCTTGAGCGCCACCCACTTGAAAGACACGGTCCACTTGAGCAATGTGGCAGGCGGCTAAAATAGCCTGATTAACGCCATCTTTTTGTGGAGGTGTAGTGGCAATGATTTCATTAACGCCGGCAACCTTTGCCAATACGGCGGTCATTAATACCGTTGAGACCAGAGGGGCAGTCCCGCCAGGCACATAGACACCCACACGATTCAAAGGGTGAACTTTTTGATAGAGTTCTGACTTTGGACTGTCGGAAATTTTTATAGATTCCTGGTAGTCCCATATGTTTTTATAGGCCATTTCTAAAGCTTCTCTTAGTTCATCGTCGATTGACTGATACGCTAATTCGAGATCAGAGGGTTTGATTTCCAAATCAGTCAGCGTTACGTTATCAAATTTTTCGGAATAGTCAAATAATGCTTTATCTTTTTTCTCCTGAACAGTCTGTATGATAGTCATGACTTGCTCCAACTTACTCCAGTCTGTGTCGTTCGTTGATGCATATATTTGCTTGAAAGTATCAATTGTATACATTTACATTCCACCTACTTTTTTAATTTATTTATGATTGACTGTATTTCTTCATTTTTAGAGAAAAAAGAGTGTTTATTCGCAATGAGTCGCGCATTGATACTATCTAACTGCACTTGTTCTTCCAAACCGTTTTCTTTAAGAGTCGTTCCAGATTGAACGATATCCATGATGGCATCAGCCATATCGATAGTGGCGGCTAGTTCAACAGAGCCTTTTAGAGGGATGATTTTGACCGGTTGTCTAATAGAGTCAAAATAATCTTGTGTAAATTTGACGTATTTTGTAGCGACAACAGGATACGTTTCTTTTGGAGCTTTCGCAGCTAAAGCAAAATGACAATACCCAAATGGCAGGTCCATCAAGTTGTTAATTTGTCGATTCTGTTCATACAGGACATCACTCCCTGTAATCCCTAAATCAGCGACACCTTCTTCAACATATACGGGCACATCTTCACCTTTCACCAATAAAAAGCGCGTATCTTCTGTTTCGACTAATAGTTCTCTTGAAAGTGATTCGAGTGCAGTGTGCCATTGGCTTAACTGCTGCTGCTTTAAAAATGAAATGAAATCTTCTAACTGTCTTCCTTTAGATAATGCAATTGTGATCATTTCAACTTTCCTCTCTCTATAAGCTAGCCGTTAAGGGTAAGCTTGATAAATTAATAGCCATACCAAAAGCTTTGGTCGGGCTTGAATACTGTCCACCCGTAACGATGGGCTCAACAGATTGTTTGGTATAAAACTGTAAAAATATGCCTTTGTAATAGGATTGATTTGGCGAGGAAAACAAGTCACAATAGACGACTGGTATCTGATTGTTCTCTAATTCAGATTGCCAGTGTTGTATTTCTTCAACGGGCTTTTTCAAATCCGGGAAATGTTGTTTAGCATAGGCAAGCTGATTAGGCACGGGTTGGGTCATCAATAGGACTGCCGGATGGGAAGGTCCTAATCTTTTGGTTAAATGATCTAAATTACGTTCACTTAGGAACGTCATGATTTCAGGATCTCGTCTTTCTTCTGTGGATAATAACTTTTTCAAAAGAGAGTAGTGACTGATTACGGCAACAGTTAAGGAAATGTTGAGATGATCGCGAATGTAAAGTAATAAATCTTTCATCGTGATGATCTGTTTTGAAATATCCTGGGTAAAGACTTCCATTCCAAACTGCATTTTTTCTTTATTCACAGGAAATACTGGCCCTGAATAAGCTATTTTATCTGTTTTTAATTTATATTTTTGGCGGTAACGGACAATGGCATCTGTCCAGTCACTTCTAAGAGATAATAATGATTGGTTTGACTGCCAAGTATAGCGATGTTTCATCATTTTCAAATCATCTTCTGACAGTCTATCCCATTCAAATTGTTCTAGAATAGATAGATCGAGTAAATCATAGCCTAATAAATGAAAATGATGAAGAAACTCCATTTCCTTGCGCTTTTTCTCCAGCAGATGCTGATTGTTTTTTTCGAAATTCATTATTAAGTTCCTCATTTCCATTTATTATTAATTTTGATACAATGGTTGTACCTTAAAAATTGAAAACAGTTTGATTAAAAAATTTTAACATAAATAGCCTGACAGTGGAAGCATTCAAAACTAAAAATGAAGAAGGAGAAAAATCATGTTATCTGATAATCACGTACACACACAATATTGTCCACATGGTAGTGCGTATGATATGGAAGAGTATATCAAAACGGCTATCGCTAAGGGACTTGGAAGTATTACGTTTACAGAACACGCACCTTTGCCAATCGAGGATACGACGCCAGCAAAAGACAGCTCTATGAGAGAAGAAGACGTTGAAAGATATTTGGATCAGGGAAAAAGATTAAAAGCAAAATATGCAAAGGACATCGTTGTGAATATAGGATTTGAAATTGATTACATTGAAGGAAAAGAAGCGGAAACCCTTGTTTTCTTAAAAAAACATTCAGAAACTATTCCTTATTCTATTATAAGTGTTCATTTTTTGAAAATACCTGATCATGGTTATTTTTGTATTGACTATGATAAGGATGTATTCTTAGAAAAAATAAATCAAATAGGTTACGATAGACTGACAAGATTATATGAAGAAACCCTATTAAAGGCTGTAACTTTACCATTCGGGAAATGGACACCTAAAACGATTGGCCATATCACATTGATATATAAATTTAGCGATGCACATGATAAAGAAGACGAAATCGATTGGGATAGGTTACTGAAGAAAATAAGAACGAATGACTATATTTTGGATTACAATTTTTCAGGTATTGACAAACCTTTTTACAAAAGAACTTATCCATTTGACTCGCTTGTTGAATCAGCCTTAAATGAAGGAATAAAATTAGCCTATGGTTCGGATGCGCATCATCCAGATGATGTCGGAAGATATTTTGAAAGGGGTATTAATCATGGATAAAATCTCGTACGAAGTGGTTGAACATCTTGCTGTTCTTTCTGAAACACCTAAAGGATGGCGTAAAGAATTAAATTTAGTGAGTTGGAATAACCGTCCTCCAAAGTTTGACATCAGAGAATGGAGCCCTGACCACACTAAAATGGGTAAAGGCCTCACCTTTAACAACGAAGAAATAGTACAATTGAAAAAGGCGCTGGCCGAAATAGAATTAAGCTAGTACTTACAGTTGAAATGAATTGAACAAACTAACAAGATGAGGAGAGAGACAATGGAACATGTACGGTTGAACAACGGCACACGTATTCCTTACTTAGGAACAGGTACGAACACATACGGGAAAGAAAATAATGAGTACAATGGCAAATTGAATGGTGATTTTACTGCGCTCGAATCAGCGATCGAGATGGGTTATCGATTGATAGATACTGCTATTTCTTATAGGAATGAAGCAGGTGTCGGGAAAACCGTTAAAGAGAGCGGTATTGACCGTAAAGCATTCTATTTAACCACTAAGATACCCGTGGATGATGAATATATAAAAGACAAAGAAACGGTCAGAAAAACGCTGAACCAAAGTTTAGAAAATCTTGAAACAGATTATATCGACTTGTATCTTATCCACAGACCGATTGAAAATGATGAAAAACTGAAATTAACGTGGGAAGTATTGGAAGAATTTGTAAGTAAAGGTAAAATCAAAAGCATTGGGGTTTCTAATTTTTCTAATGAAGATCTTGAAAAATTAGATAAATTTGCGACCATAAAACCAGCTGTCAATCAAATCAAATCGAATCCAACCCAATGGAATAATGAGTGGATAAAATATATGTTGGATCGTGACATTAGACCGCAAGGTTGGGGACCGATGAAAACGACCGATCAACATAAAGACTATCTAAATAAAATTGGCGAGAACTATGGTAAAACATGGGGGCAGGTCTTGCTCCGCTATCAAACACAGAGAGGTGTAGTGGTTATTCCTAAATCTCATAACCCTGTAAATCAGAAAGCTAATCTCGAAAGCCTGGACTTCTTACTGTCCGATGAAGATATGGTGAAAATCGCTCAGCTATAAAAAACACCGAGAGGTTCTCTCTGATTTCAGAGAACCTCTCGGTGTTTTGTCGTGGTGATGATAACTGACCTTATCAGTTAGCTAGTGCTATTTTCGCCAATTCATCAGCTCTTTCGTTGAATTTTATCCCTGTATGGGCTTTAACTTTCACAAAAGAGACGTCAATTTTTTTGCTGTAGGCTTGATAATACTTTATATAGTCTTTTGAGACCTTTTTGTTGGCTTTCCATTGTCCTGTAGCCCACATTTCAATACCTAAATAATCATAATGGATGATTATTTCTTTGTAATTATGTTCAATGGCCCATTTAATAGCATTGAGGGCACCAAAGCATTCACCTGCAATCTGGAAACTTTCTGCGTACTCAGGCTCACTTGCCGCGTTACTTAATTCCTGAATAACAGTGTTATTTTTCAGCAAGACAACACCATAACTATAGGTCTTTTTCTTTTTGCTAAAAGAACCATCTACGTAAGCGACGAGAGACTCCGGTGCTATGTAACTACTCTTTTCCATTTTATCAGCGATAAAAGCTTGTGCCTCATTTTTAGTTTGAAATGATTTGAATTGGGCATTGGTATAGCCTGTCACTTGTTTTTGAGCTTCCGGCCAAGTAGTGTAGACACCTGGATTGCGTCCTTTTTTAACTGCGTAATATTTGGTTGGCATAATTTCTCCCTTTTAGTGAAAATAGTTCCTGTATCACTTTAGAAGAAGAGGGGGAAGATGTCAATAAAAAAAAAAAAGTCTTTACCATTTAAAAGTAAAGGATCACTCTTAATGTCCTTTAGTCAGAGAGTGACAAATAACTGAAAAAAAGGCATACTGAGATAATATAAGGAGGAATTGATTTGAGCAAAAAATTACTTATGTATTTATTTAAACGACGTATTTTACTCACCTTTTTCATCATCATTCAATTTATTGTTTTTGGTATAATTATTATGCAATCTTTTGCCTATTCTATTGTTTTAGAAACTATTTTTACATTGCTTTCAATTGGTGTGGCGCTGCATGTTGTATGGAAAAAAGGTAAAGAAGCTTACAAAGTGACATGGATTTTACAAGTGTTGATCTTTCCTATTTATGGGACACTCTTTTATCTTATGTTTAACAGACAAACGCAGACAAAAAAATTACAAGAATCATTGGAAAATATTTACAGATTACATAGACCGCATAAACTTGATGATGAGTCGGTCTTAAATGAAGCGAAGAGCCAATTCAAAAGCCACGGTAAACTCATGCACTACCTGTCCAATACAGGAGGATATCCAGTTTACTCGGCAAAAGAAGTGACATATTATCCCCTAGGTGAAGATTATTTCAAGGCAATGTTGGAAGAAATGAAGAAAGCTGAAAGATACATCTTTTTTGAATTTTTTATTGTTGCTGAAGGCAAAATGTGGCAGGAAATGCTGGAAGTTATGGAAGAAAAAGCCGAACAAGGTGTGGATGTTCGGCTAATGTATGATGATATCGGCAGTTTTGTGACCTTACCAAAGAACATTCAAACAAGGCTTGCAGAGAAAGGCATTACGAGTAGGGTCTATAATCCGTTCCATCCAATCGTCACTTCTTCACAAAATAATAGAGATCACAGGAAAATTTTATCCATCGATGGTGAAGTGGCATTCACTGGAGGGATCAATGTGGGGGATGAGTACATCAATGAAATTGAACGGTTCGGGCACTGGAAAGATAATGGGGTTAAGTTGGAAGGGATGGGTGCCTGGGGATTGACTTTGATTTTCCTAGAGCTCTGGCAAACAATGGATGACCACTTACTTCCGGATGAAATTATCGATCTTAAACCAGATTATAATGATGACCAAAAAGAAAGTTGTGGATTTGTTCAGCCGTTTGCTGATAGTCCGACGGATACCATGAATATTGGAGAACATGTATTCATTAAATTGATTCATGCTGCAGAGAAATCAGTTTGGATATACACGCCTTATTTAATACTTGATGAAAATTTAGAGATAGCACTCGTATTGGCTGCACGGAGTGGTGTGGATGTCCGGATTGTCACTCCCAAAAAGTGGGATAAATATTTAGTTCATATTACGACGCGGTCATATTACACAGACCTGATGGATGCTGGAGTGAAAATCTACGAATACTCAAAAGGCTTTATGCATGCAAAAACAATACTCATAGATGGCGAAGTTGCAGAAGTCGGTACGATTAATTTTGATTACCGAAGTCTTTACTTACACTTTGAGAATGCGGTCGTTATTTATGGAACGGATGCAATAAAAGAAATCGAACTAGATATGGAGAATACAATTGATCAGAGTGAACGAATAGCATACACGAATGTGAAACAGTCTTTAGTAGCCAAAGTGGTTAGAAGTATTTTAAGGTTGTTTGCACCACTTATGTAAAAAATGATTATATTACAGATACCATTGTGTGTTAAAATAAACAAAGATATTATGTGTTGCATCAAATAAATGTGTGAATAATAATTATTAATAGTCAATAGTGCTATGGATATCATTGAAAGGAAAGAATACATGTGATTAATGAAAATGAGAAAGATAAGCAAGTTGAACTGTCTACTGAAGCATTAGAAAAAGTGATCAATCCTGAAGACAAGATCATAAAAAAAATAGATTCAGAACATATTCTGATCAACAAAGAAAAATATAAGATTATAAAGAATTACAGAGAAGGTTTAGATACAGATTTATTAGAAGAGAGATATAGCGATTTTTTAGAGAAATACGATTATCTGGTAGGTGATATGTCTTACGGCAAACTTAGGTTAAGAGGTTTTTATCGTGATGAAGTGAAAAAAATCCCAATTGACATGCGTATTTCTTATTTAGACGATTATCTTTTAGAATATTGTAGTTTTGGTTGTGCCCATTTTGTGTTGGAAAATATTGAACTTAACAGAAAAAAAACTGAACATCAATATGAGTCAAATAATAAAACACAATCACCAAGCAGACCAAGTAAACCAAGCAGACCAAGTAAAGTGAGCAGACCAAGCAAACCGAGCAAATCAAGCAGCAAACCAAGTAGCAAACCAAGTAGCAAACCAAGCAAATCAAGCAGCAAACCAACCAAATCAAGTAAACCGAGCAAACCATATAAAAAACAAAGCGCTGCTCAAACACCTGATAAAAAAGAGTCTCCCGGCCGTTCGGTGAATGAGAAACGCTCATTTACAAAAACGCATCGTGACAAATCAAACGAAGTAGATCAAAAAAAAGAAGACATACAAGAAGTGAAGAATAACAGTGGGAAGACACGTTTTCAAATAAGGAAAAAGAAAGAATAGGTGTTAAGTCATGCAATTCAAAAAGTATCAAGGTTACTTTATCGATCTGGATGGAACAATGTACATGGGAACAAAACCGATAGAAGCAGCGCCAGCTTTTGTTGAAAAACTCAAATATGCAGAAATACCATATTTATTTCTCACAAACAATTCTACTAGTACCCCGCAAGAGGTTGCGGAAAAATTACAAGTTGAATTTAATATTCCAGCGAAAGTAGAGGACGTCTATACCAGTGCACTTGCTACAGCCGATTATGTCAAGCAGCTGAAGGGGAACCGGGTATATGTTGTTGGAGAACATGGATTAAAACAGGCATTGGAAGATGTCGGTTGTCAACTTGTAGAAGACGCTATTGATCACGTTGTTGTCGGACTTGACCGAGATTTGACCTATGACAAATGTGAAATTGCTAGTTTGGCTATTCAAAAAGGTGCGACCTTTATTGCAACGAACAAGGATACGAACCTGCCTACTGAGAGAGGACTGGTTCCTGGAGCTGGATCGGTTATAGCTTTAATAGAAAAGTCATCTCAGACGAAACCGACTTTTATCGGTAAACCCGAAAAAATCATGATGAAATCTGCACTAGATAAAATACATCTTTCAAAAGAAGAGGTTATTATGGTGGGAGATAATTATGAGACAGATATTTTAGCTGGAATTGACAGTGAGATAGACACATTATTAGTTTTAACAGGTTTTACGAAGAAAGCTGATTTAAATAGTAAAATGAAACAACCAACGTATATTATTGATACGTTGGATGAGTGGGGAGAATAGGGTGCGTTACTTAAAAAAAATAACGGGTTTAAGTAGTTTGTTTTTATTCATTATCACAGTGAGCATTGCATTTGTTATTTTGTTTACCCCTTTGTATTATTTTTCAGTCTGGTTGCATGAGCTACCGGCACAATTAAACATGTCCTTTCAAGCATTAATTGATAATTACCATGTTCTCTTAAGGTATTTAAATTTCCCATGGGTGACTGAATTGAACATGCCGGATTTTCCGAGCTCGGAAAGTGGTTTATTTCATTTTTGGGAAGTAAAACTATTATTTTACCTTAACTACGCCATATTAATTATTTCTTCGATAGGAAGTTTTTTCTATGCTAAATCTTTAAAGAAAAACAAACGGATATGGACGCTACAAAAACCGTTTTTTATTGCTAGCCTCGTGCCACCTTTATTACTAATGTTTTTAGCTGTAAACTTTGATAGAATGTTTGTGTTGTTTCATGAAGTTTTCTTTAATAATGATGACTGGTTATTTAATCCAGCTACTGATCCTATTATACTAGCATTGCCTCAACAATATTTTATGTATACATTTATATTGTTTTTTATACTTATTGAAGTTGTTTTTATCAGTACCTATCAATATAGTAAAAGAAACGGTTTCAAATAGTTTGAAAAGCAGACAAACAAAGATGTGCTATCTTTGTTTGTCTGCTTTTTTTTGAATGAATTTCTAACTTTCTCGACATCATGTAGTTGAAGATTAGTATGAATGGAGATGATTTCTTTGGTAAGTTGGAAATTTAACATAAAAAAAAGTAATGCCAGTGTAAAAACACTAACATTACAAAAAGCTACTTTATTTCATTATTTTAGACATTCCTGGATTGCCATGTGCCAAACGGCTTGCAGCTGCTGCCGCAATGGCACCCACGATATCATCTAAAAATGTGTGAGTTTGATTGGACTGCGTGTGATCATCTAAACGTTTGATCAACTTAGGTTTTGTTTTATCTAAAAAACCGTAATTTGTGAATCCGATGGAACCATAAACATTAACAATAGATAAAGCTAGTATTTCATCAATACCGTACAAACTTTCATCTTCTTCGATAATCTCTTGTAAAGGACTTGATAATTTACCTTCCTCAGCTAGTACGTCTAATTCAATACCCGTAAGTACCGCGTTTTGGACTTCTCTTTTTCTTAACACAGCTTGAACATTTTCCAAACATATTTCCATTGTAATATCCGAGAGATAAGGTTTTTGCAAATCATAAACTAATTCAGCTATTTCCTCTAATTTAACACCGCGACTTTTTAATTTTTTTAAAGCTACTTCGTGTAATTTTGAACCTGATTGAACCATTATTCTTCCTCCTTCTTATTCCTCGAATGATAATTTAGTGCTCTGAATAGGTTGAGCATGTTCTTTTGGATGAATGGAATGGATAGCATGATTTACAGCGGTGGGTGCTTCTCCAAATCCGGTAGCAATCAAGTTTAATTTGCCGTCAAAAGTGATACTATCACCGGCAGCATATATGCCACTGATAGATGTTTCCATTTTACTGTTGACCATAATATCCGTGCGGTCGATGTTTAAATTCCATTGTTTGATTGGACCAAGTGATGAGACAAAGCCGTAATTAACAATGAAATAATCTAAATCAATTTTTAGAAGACCATCTCCACGTGTTTCTTTAAAAACGACTGATTGGAGTTGATCGTCTTTGCCAATCAATTCATGAGGCACGAAAGGGGTTAATACTTCAACACTTGAAGCTTTTAGTATCTCGACAGACCCCTCGTGAGCTCTGAAATGGTCACGCCGATGCACTAAATATACTTTTTCAGCGACTGATTCTAACGTAAGTGCCCAATCGACTGCAGTATCGCCGCCCCCACAAATCACAACAGTTTTGCCTTTATACTGATCTATCTGTTTTACTATATAATGCAAATTAGTGTTTTCATATGGTTCAGCATTATCTAGTACCAATTTCCGGGGGTGAAAAGAACCTTGACCAGTGGCGATAATGATGGTCTTCGAATAGTGTGTGCCTTTAGATGTTTTTAGTGAGAAAAGATCTTTATCCAATTTAGTTATCTCTCTCACTTCTTCTTCTAAACAGACAGTTTGGTCGAAATGCTGCATCTGTGCTTTAAGTTGATGTATTAATTCCTTACCCGTTACGCCCGCATATCCTCCGACATCATAAAGTGTTTTTTCAGGATATAATAGTGCGACTTGCCCACCCAGGACTGGTAAGGATTCGATTATTTTAGTTTTAGCATTCCTCATACCAGCATAAAAAGCGGCAAACATTCCTACAGGGCCGCCCCCAATAATTGTTATATCGTATATTTCTTCTGAACCAATCAAGCGTAACCCTCCGTATATTATTTACTGTAAGACTTAATTATTTAGTAAAACAAGCTGATTACAAGTGCAATAATAATGCCTGAGATTATTCCAAAAAACACTTCAATAGGTTTATGTCCTAAAAATCCTCGTGATCTTAATTCTTCGTCATCTTCTTGCAAGACTTCTTCGTGGTTGTATTTTGAAAAAGATTTTTTCAAATCATCAAAATCTCTAATTAACTCATTGATAATGATACCATGTTCGCCACTTTGACGTCTTACACCCATAGAATCAAACATGACAATTACACCAAAGGTAAAAGCAATAGCTACATAAGGAGAAGCTATACCATATTCTATTAATAAACTTGTTACTAAGGCAGTTACTCCAGCTGAGTGAGAGCTAGGCATACCGCCGGTTGAAATAGCCAAAGCGACAGTTGAAGGCCGACTGAGAAAATAGGCAATGGGGATTTTAATAACTTGAGATAAAATAATAGCTGATAATGCAGCAACTAATGGAAAATTTTCAAATAGTGTCATTTAACAACGTCCTTTGCATAAAATAAGTTCACCTTTTAATAATAACATGAACAATAGAAAATGATTATAAAAAAGTTTCACAAATACAAAACTTATTGGAAATATGGTTCAACTAAGGTAAACTAAAGACACATCTAAATTAGGAGGAACAAACAATGAGTGAATTTCCACAATTAAAAAATGAAAAGAATAAGGGTCTAAGAGCAGTAATCAAAACGAATAAAGGTGAACTGGCCATCCAGTTATTTCCAGAACATGCACCTAAGACTGTAGAAAACTTCGTTGGATTAGCTAAAAAAGGATATTATGACGGTGTTATTTTTCACCGTGTCATACCTAATTTCATGATTCAAGGTGGCGATCCTACAGGAAGCGGTATGGGTGGAGATAGCTTCTTCGGCGGAAATTTTGAAGATGAATTCAGCCCGGAACTGTACAATTTAAATGGGGCTCTATCAATGGCTAATGCTGGTCCAAATACCAACTCAAGTCAATTCTTTATTGTGACAATGTCAGAATTGCCTGAACAAATGGTATCCCAGTTAAAAGATGCCGGTTATCCAGAAGAGATTATCGAAGCATATAAAGAAAAAGGTGGAACACCTTGGTTAGATCAGAAACATACCGTTTTTGGCCAATTAATTGAAGGTTACGACGTAGCAGATAGCATTCAAAATGTTGAAAAAAATGCTATGGATAAACCTGAAAAAGATATTATTATTGAGAGCATCTCAATAATAGACAGCGAATAAGTATAATTTAACGAGAGGAGGTCAATCATGTTAGGTGCGATTGAAGCAGGAGGAACAAAATTTGTTCTAGCAGTGAGTGATAATAATCTTGAACATATAGAAAGACTATCTATTCCTACAACTACACCAGCAGAAACATTTGAAAAAGTGTATGAATTTTTTGATAATTATACACTGGATGCTATGGGTGTTGGATCCTTTGGTCCTATTGATGTTAATAAAAAATCAGCGACTTACGGTTATGTAACGTCAACACCGAAATCGGGATGGGAAAACGTGGATTTCTTGGGTCGATTAAAAGAAAGATATGATGTGCCGATGGGGTGGACGACAGACGTGAATGCAGCCGCATTTGGAGAATTGAAAAAAGGTGCTGCTGTTGGAAAAGAGTCATGTCTGTACCTCACTATAGGAACCGGTATCGGCGGTGGAGCTGTAATAAATGGTGAACCGTTAGAAGGTTATGGTCATCCTGAAATGGGACATATTTTGGTAAGAATGCATGAAAATGATTCTTTCGAAGGGGCCTGTCCATATCATAAGAATTGTTTGGAAGGACTCGCATCGGGACCAGCCATCGAAAAAAGATACAACAAAAAAGCGCAATATCTAACAGATAAAGATGAGGTTTGGGAAATAGAAGCTTATTATCTTGCACAAGCTCTAATGACGTATACTTTAATATTAAGTCCAGAAAAAATCATTTTAGGCGGCGGAGTAATGAAACAAACACAATTGTTACCGTTGGTTAGAACTGAATTTTCTAAACTACTTAATGAATATGTGGCCACGCCAAATTTAGAAGAGTACATTGTTCCACCAAAATTACAAGACAATGCAGGGATTACAGGTTGCTTGCTCTTAGCTCAAAACGAACTATAATAAAAAACACGATTCTCAATTTTTTTTGAGAATCGTGTTTTTTATTTGAATTGAAAGGCTTACTGAGCAAAGTGATCAAAGACTATTTTTATTCTGTTAAGGCCGTCCTCCAAAAGTGAATTAGGAACCGCGAAGTTTAAACGCATATAGGATTTACCATTAGGGCCATAACTTAATCCGTCATTTAATCCGATTTTACCCACTTGAGCGAATGTCTCCCTCAATTTTTCATCTTCAATATTTAGATTTGAGGAGTCAAACCAAAAGAGGTAGGTGGCTTCAGGAACCATGTATGAAACATTGGGAAGTTGAGTATCAAAAAAATTGGTTACCATAGATCTGTTCGCTTCTAATTTCAATAATAATTGTTTGTGCCAATCTTTTGAGCTGGAAAAAGCAGCTTCTGTGGCCTTCATCCCGAACGTATTAACGATATCTAGTTCTGTTTCTTCTTGAACCTCAATGATTTTTGCTCTTAATTCATCATCGAAAGCCACTATGAATGAAGCTTTAACTCCAGCAATATTGAATGTTTTCGTTGCGGAATGAAGTGTTACTACCCATTTTTTATAGGATTCGTCTAGGGTTACTGGTGAAGTGCAGGTTTTATCGCTATAGACTAGATCGCTATGGATTTCATCACTAATTAAAATAACGCTATATTTCTTACACAATTCTACCAGTTCAGTAAGTTCTTCTTTTGACCATACGCGACCACCTGGATTGTGAGGATTACTAATAATGAATAACTTTATATTTTCTACTGTTTTAAAATATTTTTCTATATTTTTAAAATCCATTGTGTACTGTCCGTGTTCAAGTTTTAGGGGGGTACGGTAAACATGTCGGTTGTTTTTATTTACCATTGAAAAGAATGGAGTATACACTGGATCATGAATCAACACGCTGTCTCCAGGATTTGACAAGGCTTGTACGACAACAGCTATTGAAGATAATACGCCGGGGGATAGCATGATGTGTTCTCTTTTTACTTCCATATTGTGATTTTCTCTTTGCCAATTAATAATAGCTTCAAAAAGTGAATCTTGGGGAAAAGTGTACCCTAGTACTTCTTTATCGATAACAGATCTAAGGGCATCTTTTATTGGTTTGGCATTATCAAAATCCATATCGGCGACCCACATAGGCAGTACATCAGCCCGGCCGAATATTTTTTCGGCTCTGTCCCATTTTATGCAGCCAGTATCTTTTCGGTTTATCACTTTATCAAAGTCCATACAATCGCTCCTTCGAGTTGTTTTTATAGTTCCAGTATCTTGCATATGACCAATTATAGCAAGGTATTTCCCTGAAGAGTATTTCCCAAATAGTTACATTCATGCTATACTATTTAATGATAAATTCACTCATATAATGAAAGTAAAGAGGTGAGTTCATGGCTTACAAAATCGGCCAAAAAGTAAGGGGAACTGTCACAGGGATTCAACCGTACGGAGCTTTCATTTCCATTGATGATGAAACACAGGGCCTTGTTCATATCTCTGAATTAAAACATGGGTATATAAAGGATATTGCAGAGATTGTTTCTAAAGGTGATGAAATAGATGTTATGATAATGGACATAGATGAATATTCACAAAAAATAAGTTTGTCACTTAGAAGTCTGCAAAAACCTAAGTATCATCCTTTTTCAAATCGTAAAAACATTTCTAGATATGGTAAAAAAACAGGTGTTGGATTTAAATCAATTGATGATAAAATGCCTAAGTGGACACAACAAGCTTTAAAAGAAATAGAAGGAAAGAGAAAATAAAGCGACCTTAAAATATAGCAGTAGAAGGGTGTGGATGATGTTGATCAAGGATAATCACCATGTAGCTAGTACGATTTTAGTTAAAGATTCAGACGGTAGATATGTCTTTTTAGTTAAAAAAGAGGAAAATGGTTATTCGTTTCCAGCGACAAGGATTGAGCCTAAAAAAACAGGACTTGCTTGTATGATTAGCAGATTAAAAGAACTCGTAAACATTGAGATAGAGAAATTAGAGTTGAATGAGTTAACTAATGCTATAGTAAATGATAATCGGGTTCCCTTATTTGTCTTTATTTATGAAGATGAGAACATCTTATCACCTGATGAGTTGTTAATAGAAGATAGTGGTTTGTCATGGGTACATTCAGATAACATCATGTCCACCCTTGAAGAGTGGAAGATATCTGGAGTACCGCAATTTTTACTTATATAATTTAAAAAAATGGAGGAATTATTTTATGTCATATATCACGTTTGATGACTCTAAAGTTATGGGTCAATTTATTAAAAATGAAGAATTAGAATACATGCAATCACAAGTGAGCGCTGCGCATCAACTGTTACGCGAAAAAACTGGTCCAGGTAACGAATTCTTAGGTTGGGTAGATCTGCCTATGGATTATGATAAAGAAGAATTTAGTCGTATCAAAAAAGCTGCTCAAAAAATTAAATTAGATTCAGAGATTCTTGTGGTTATCGGTATCGGCGGATCATATCTAGGTGCTAAAGCAGCATTAGACTTTTTAAATCATAACTTCTATAATTCTTTGAATTCAGATAAACGTGAAACCCCTCAAATATTCTTTGCAGGGAATAACATAAGCTCAACTTATTTAACAGATCTTATTGAAGTTATTGGAGAAAAAGATTTTTCAGTTAACATCATTTCTAAATCGGGAACAACGACAGAACCGGCGTTAGCGTTTAGAGTGTTTAAAAACTTATTGAATGAAAAGTACGGTGAAGAGGAAGCCAGAACACGTATCTTTGCTACAACAGATAAAGAAAAAGGTGCTTTGAAATCATTAGCAGACGCTGAAGGTTATGAATCATTTGTTATTCCAGATGATGTCGGTGGACGTTTTTCTGTATTAACAGCTGTTGGATTATTGCCTATCGCTGTTGGTGGTGGCGATGTTGATAAATTAATGGAAGGTGCAAATCAAGCGCGTCAAGATTTTTCTGACGATAAGATATCGGGAAACAGCGCATATCAGTATGCTGCTTTAAGAAATATTCTTTATAGAAAAGGTAAAGTGACTGAATTATTAGTTAATTATGAGCCAAACCTACAGTATATATCAGAGTGGTGGAAACAATTATTTGGAGAATCCGAAGGTAAAGACCAAAAAGGCATTTACCCATCCAGTGCAAACTTCTCTACTGATTTACACTCTTTAGGACAATACATCCAAGAAGGTAGAAGAAACTTGTTTGAAACAGTTATCAAAGTTGAAAAACCAAAAAAATCTCTGACTATTCCTAAAGAAAAAGAAGATCTAGATGGTTTAGGTTACCTAGAAGGTAAAGAAATTGATTTTGTTAATACAAAAGCTTTTGAAGGAACCTTATTAGCTCACACAGACGGCGAGGTTCCAAACTTTGTTTTAACGATCCCGGATACTTCAGCATATACACTAGGATATCTCTTTTATTTCTTCGAAGTTGCTGTAGCCGTTTCTGGTTATATGAATGGTGTGAATCCATTTGACCAACCCGGAGTGGAAGCTTACAAAAAAAATATGTTTGCTTTATTAGGTAAACCAGGTTTTGAAGACTTAGCGAAGGAATTAAACAATAGACTTTAAAAGTAATTATAAAGAGAAAAGAGTCTTGACTCTTTTCTCTTTTTTTTATTTCGTGTATTCTATTATTTAAACAACTATATTGAGGAGAAGTGATTATGGAAGATATAAAAGTGGTCCAGGCACAAATAGCAGATCTAAACATAATAAAAACACTGTTATTTAAAACGGCAAAATGGCTAAATAATAAAGGGTCTACACAATGGGCCGGTTTGCTAAAAGGCGAAGATGTGCACAATATAGAAGAAGCAATTAAACGTAAGGAAGTTTATCTGGTTTATAATTCCAGTTCTTTAATAGGAACATTTGCCTTATGGAGTAAACAAACAGCTTGGGATGAAGCTTTTTGGGGAAGAGACGAAACAAATGACGTATTTTATTTGCACCGTTTGGCACTATCAGAGGGTGCGCATGGGAAAAATACTGGCAGCTTATTATTAGATAAAGCGAAAGAAGTTGCTAGATTGGAGAAGAAATCTGGACTTCGCTTGGATTGTGTTGCGTCCAATAGATATTTAAATGCTTTTTATACAAATAATGAATTCAATCAAGTGGGCTCTATAGAACAATATGATAATGGAGAAGACTTGCAAGACTATCATTTGTACTTTTGGGAAAATGAGTAATTATTTTAAAAATGTTGTTGACTATGTAACAGTAACCTGTTAAGATTATTCTCGTTGCTACAAAACGTATTAATATATTTCGTAGCAAAGAAATAATATTTTGTGGTTGACTTTTAAACCATGACAAGGTATACTCAAGTAGTTGTCGTAGAGCTAAAGGTAACGCTTACAAACTTTAAATTAATTATAAATAATTTAAAAAAAGTTCTTGACAATCGAATTGAAAGCCTGTAATATTATACGAGTTGACACATCACGTCGTCAGCGATTGAACGAAATAGATCTTTGAAAACTGAACAAAGTAAACAATCAAATGTGCAGGTGTCTTGTGTCCAATTTATTGGGCCAAGGCAACACAAACGAGTTAACATGTTTAACTCGGAATTATGTAACACGAGCTATTTCAAACTTAAAATTGAGAGTTTGATCCTGGCTCAGGACGAACGCTGGCGGCATGCCTAATACATGCAAGTCGAACGATGAAGCACTCTGCTTGCAGAGTGCGGAAGAGTGGCGAACGGGTGAGTAACACGTGGGGAACCTGCCCATAAGAGGGGGATAACATCCGGAAACGGGTGCTAATACCGCATAGGTGATTTTAGCGCATGCTTTAATCATTAAAGATGGCTTCGGCTATCGCTTATGGATGGCCCCGCGGCGTATTAGCTAGTTGGTAAGGTAATGGCTTACCAAGGCATTGATACGTAGCCGACCTGAGAGGGTGATCGGCCACACTGGGACTGAGACACGGCCCAGACTCCTACGGGAGGCAGCAGTAGGGAATCTTCCACAATGGGCGAAAGCCTGATGGAGCAATGCCGCGTGAGTGATGAAGGTTTTCGGATCGTAAAGCTCTGTTGTTAGAGAAGAACAAGAGGTGTAGTAACTGGCACCTCCTTGACGGTATCTAACCAGAAAGTCACGGCTAACTACGTGCCAGCAGCCGCGGTAATACGTAGGTGACAAGCGTTGTCCGGATTTTTATTGGGCGTAAAGCGAGCGCAGGCGGTCTATTAAGTCTGATGTGAAAGCCCACGGCTCAACCGTGGAGGGTCATTGGAAACTGGTAGACTTGAATGCAGAAGAGGAAAGTGGAATTCCATGTGTAGCGGTGAAATGCGTAGATATATGGAGGAACACCAGTGGCGAAGGCGACTTTCTGGTCTGTAATTGACGCTGAGGCTCGAAAGCGTGGGGAGCAAACAGGATTAGATACCCTGGTAGTCCACGCCGTAAACGATGAGTGCTAAGTGTTGGAGGGTTTCCGCCCTTCAGTGCTGGAGCTAACGCATTAAGCACTCCGCCTGGGGAGTACGGCCGCAAGGCTGAAACTCAAAGGAATTGACGGGGACCCGCACAAGCGGTGGAGCATGTGGTTTAATTCGAAGCAACGCGAAGAACCTTACCAGATCTTGACATCCTCTGACAACCCAAGAAATTGGGCTTTCCCTTCGGGGACAGAGTGACAGGTGGTGCATGGTTGTCGTCAGCTCGTGTCGTGAGATGTTGGGTTAAGTCCCGTAACGAGCGCAACCCTTATTGTTAGTTGCCAGCATTCAGTTGGGCACTCTAGCGAGACTGCCGGTGATAAACCGGAGGAAGGCGGGGATGACGTCAAATCATCATGCCCCTTATGATCTGGGCTACACACGTGCTACAATGGATGGTACAACGAGTCGCAAAACCGCAAGGTCTAGCCAATCTCTTAAAGCCATTCTCAGTTCGGATTGCAGGCTGCAACTCGCCTGCATGAAGCTGGAATCGCTAGTAATCGCGAATCAGAACGTCGCGGTGAATACGTTCCCGGGTCTTGTACACACCGCCCGTCACACCACGAGAGTTTGTAACACCCGAAGTCGGTAGGGTAACCCTTAGGGGAGCCAGCCGCCGAAGGTGGGATGGATGATTGGGGTGAAGTCGTAACAAGGTAGCCGTATCGGAAGGTGCGGCTGGATCACCTCCTTTCTAAGGATATTGCCATTAGGGCAAACGGAGCCTACACATTTGATGATTACTTTGTTTAGTTTTGAGGGATAGGTTTCCTTCAATCTTTGTTCTTTGAAAACTAGATAGTTGATTATATAACAAACACAAAAGTTAAGACACAACACCGAAACAAAATAAAACTGAGACCGTCTTGTTTAGACAAGACACTCAGCGCTATAAATACCCTTAACCGTCAGGTTAAGTGAATAAGGGCGCACGGTGAATGCCTTGGCACTAGGAGCCGATGAAGGACGGGACTAACGCCGATATGCTTCGGGGAGCTGTAAGTAAGCTTTGATCCGGAGATTTCCGAATGGGGGAACCCATCACTTTTCATCAAGTGATATATCTGTAGTGAATACATAGCTATGGATAAGGTAACGCAGGGAACTGAAACATCTAAGTACCTGCAGGAAGAGAAAGCAAATGCGATTCCCTGAGTAGCGGCGAGCGAAACGGGAAGAGGCCAAACCAAAAGGCTTGCCTTTTGGGGTTGTAGGACTGGCGACATGGACGAGAGCGAATAGCAGAAATGACTGGAAAGTCATGCGAGACAGGGTGAAAGCCCCGTATGCGACATTCAAACTTGCCTAGCCGGTATCCTGAGTACGGCGGAACACGAGAAATTCCGTCGGAATCCGGGAGGACCATCTCCCAAGCCTAAATACTACCTAGTGACCGATAGTGAACCAGTACCGTGAGGGAAAGGTGAAAAGAACCCCGGAAGGGGAGTGAAACAGCACCTGAAACCGTGTGCTTACAAGTAGTCAGAGCCCGTTAATGGGTGATGGCGTACCTTTTGTAGAATGGACCGGCGAGTGACGATGACATGCAAGGTTAAGCCGAAGAGGTGGAGCCGCAGCGAAAGCGAGTCTGAATAGGGCGTTGAGTATGCCGTCGTCGACCCGAAACCAAGTGACCTACCCATGTCCAGGGTGAAGGTGCAGTGAAATGCACTGGAGGCCCGAACCCGTGTACGTTGAAAAGTGCTGGGATGAGGTGTGGAGCGGAGAAATTCCAATCGAACTTGGAGATAGCTGGTTCTCTCCGAAATAGCTTTAGGGCTAGCCTCGGATAATATGCATCGTGGAGGTAGAGCGACTGTTTGGACTAGGGGCCCTTATCGGGTTACCGAATCCTGATAAACTCCGAATGCCACAGATGTAGATCCGGGAGTCACACTGCGAGTGATAAGATCCGTAGTGGAAAGGAAACAGCCCAGACCGTCGGCTAAGGCCCCAAATTCTTGTTAAGTGGAAAAGGATGTGGGGCTGCTTAGACAACTAGGATGTTGGCTCAGAAGCAGCCATCATTTAAAGAGTGCGTAATAGCTCACTAGTCGAGTGGCCCTGCGCCGAAAATGTATCGGGGCTAAACAAGGTGCCGAAGCCACGGATAGAACCAATGGTTCTATGGTAGGAGAGCGTTCTAAGGGCGTTGAAGCAAGATCGTGAGGACTTGTGGAGCGCTTAGAAGTGAGAATGCCGGTATGAGTAGCGAAAGACGGGGTGAGAATCCCGTCCACCGAATGACTAAGGTTTCCTGGGAAGGCTCGTCCTCCCAGGGTTAGTCGGGACCTAAGCTGAGGCCGAAAGGCGTAAGCGATGGACAACAGGTAGAGATTCCTGTACCAGTCTGCTTTGTTTGAACAATGGAGGGACGCAGAAGGCTAAGATGAGCACGCTGATGGAATAGCGTGTCCAAGCAATAAGTCTGAGAAAGAGTCAAATGCTTTTTCTCGCACGGACAAGTTGTGATGGGGAGGGAATTAGAGTACCGAAGCATCTGATGTCACACTGCCAAGAAAAGCTTCTAGTTAGAAGTAGGCTGCCCGTACCGCAAACCGACACAGGTAGTCGAGGAGAGAATCCTAAGGTGATCGAGAGAACTCTCGTTAAGGAACTCGGCAAAATGACCCCGTAACTTCGGGAGAAGGGGTGCTGACCAATTGGTCAGCCGCAGTGAATAGGCCCAAGCGACTGTTTACCAAAAACACAGGTCTCTGCTAATTCGAAAGAAGATGTATAGGGGCTGACACCTGCCCGGTGCTGGAAGGTTAAGAGGAAGGGTTAGCTTCGGCGAAGCTCTGAATTGAAGCCCCAGTAAACGGCGGCCGTAACTATAACGGTCCTAAGGTAGCGAAATTCCTTGTCGGGTAAGTTCCGACCCGCACGAAAGGTGTAACGATTTGGGCACTGTCTCAACGAGAGACTCGGTGAAATTATAGTACCTGTGAAAATGCAGGTTACCCGCGACAGGACGGAAAGACCCCATGGAGCTTTACTGTAGTTTGATATTGAGTGTCTGTACAGCTTGTACAGGATAGGTAGGAGCCTATGAAGCCAGGACGCCAGTCTTGGTGGAGGCGTTGGTGGGATACTACCCTCGCTGTATGGCCACTCTAACCCACGACCGTTAACCGGTCGGGAGACAGTGTCAGATGGACAGTTTGACTGGGGCGGTCGCCTCCTAAAATGTAACGGAGGCGCCCAAAGGTTCCCTCAGAATGGTTGGAAATCATTCGTAGAGTGTAAAGGCAAAGGGAGCTTGACTGCGAGACCTACAAGTCGAGCAGGGACGAAAGTCGGGCTTAGTGATCCGGTGGTACCGTATGGAAGGGCCATCGCTCAACGGATAAAAGCTACCCTGGGGATAACAGGCTTATCTCCCCCAAGAGTTCACATCGACGGGGAGGTTTGGCACCTCGATGTCGGCTCATCGCATCCTGGGGCTGTAGTCGGTCCCAAGGGTTGGGCTGTTCGCCCATTAAAGCGGTACGCGAGCTGGGTTCAGAACGTCGTGAGACAGTTCGGTCCCTATCCGTCGCGGGCGTTGGAGATTTGAGAAGAGCTATCCTTAGTACGAGAGGACCGGGATGGACATACCGCTGGTGTACCAGTTGTCAAGCCATTGGCATCGCTGGGTAGCTATGTGTGGAAAGGATAAACGCTGAAAGCATCTAAGCGTGAAGCCCCCTTCAAGATGAGATCTCCCATTCCTTTAAGGAAGTAAGACCCCTGAAAGATTATCAGGTAGATAGGCTGGAAGTGGAAGCGTAGTGATATGTGGAGCGGACCAGTACTAATCGGTCGAGGACTTAACCACCAAAGGTGGGATAAGGGTATGATGTGGAGTTGTGTTGACTCCTTTGTGTGTGTGTAAGATCAACTATCTAGTTTTGAGAGAACAAGGTTCTCATCTAAATAAGAAGAGTCACTGTGCGGTGGCGATGGCGGGAAGGATCCACCTGTTCCCATTCCGAACACAGCCGTTAAGCTTCCCAGCGCCGAGGATAGTGAAGGGTTTCCCTTTGTGAAAGCAGGACGTTGCCGTGCAGCTCTTTTATTTTTATAGATTACCCGGAGGTTTAGCTCAGTTGGGAGAGCATCTGCCTTACAAGCAGAGGGTCAGCGGTTCGAGCCCGTTAACCTCCATTTTTTCAAGAGCCGTTAGCTCAGTTGGTAGAGCATCTGACTTTTAATCAGAGGGTCGCTGGTTCGAGCCCAGCACGGCTCATATAGCATAGAGAAACTAGCGGATGTGGCGGAATTGGCAGACGCACTAGATTTAGGATCTAGCGCTTCACGGCGTGGGGGTTCAAGTCCCTCCATCCGCATGAGTGTTTCTCATTAATATTTAGCCGGCTTAGCTCAGTTGGTAGAGCAACTGATTTGTAATCAGTGGGTCGAGGGTTCGATTCCTTTAGCCGGCATCTTCGTGCGAAAGTAGTTCAGTGGTAGAACATCACCTTGCCAAGGTGGGGGTCGCGGGTTCGAATCCCGTCTTTCGCTTTCCAATTCTCATTGTTAATCAATGGTATCCCATGCCGGGGTGGCGGAATTGGTAGACGCACAGGACTTAAAATCCTGCGGAGAGTATTCTCCGTGCCGGTTCGACTCCGGCCCTCGGCATTATCTATATTATTTAGATGGAGCACCCTTAGCTCAATTGGATAGAGTACCTGACTACGAATCAGGCGGTTAGAGGTTCAAGTCCTCTAGGGTGCATGCAACACGTAACAAAAAGTACGGGAAGTGGCTCAGCTTGGTAGAGCACCTGGTTTGGGACCAGGGGGTCGCAGGTTCGAATCCTGTCTTCCCGATTTATTAAAGTTAAAATGGCGGTGTAGCTCAGCTGGCTAGAGCGTACGGTTCATACCCGTGAGGTCGTGGGTTCGACTCCCTCCGCCGCTATGGAAGCGGACCTTTAGCTCAGTTGGTTAGAGCAAACGGCTCATAACCGTTCGGTCGCAGGTTCGAGTCCTGCAAGGTCCATTTTAATAATATTTTACTATTATCGCGGAGTAGAGCAGTTGGCAGCTCGTCGGGCTCATAACCCGGAGGTCGCAGGTTCAAGTCCTGCCTCCGCAATTACCATGATTGTTGACGCTTTAAAGTTTACATAAATGGTACACTTGGACGATAGTCCAAAGTTTATCGTATAGAGTTTTCAACTGGTCCCGTAGTGTAGCGGTTATCACGCCTGCCTGTCACGCAGGAGATCGCGGGTTCGAATCCCGTCGGGACCGTTAAGAAAAAGATATGCGGGTGTAGTTTAGTGGTAAAACCCCAGCCTTCCAAGCTGACGTCGGGAGTTCGATTCTCCTCACCCGCTTTATACAAATTGTATAACAAAGTCATTTAGGGCCTATAGCTCAGCTGGTTAGAGCGCACGCCTGATAAGCGTGAGGTCGGTGGTTCGAGTCCACTTAGGCCCATTTATATCAATTTTTATTGATATGGGGAAGTACTCAAGTGGCTAAAGAGGCGCCCCTGCTAAGGGTGTAGGCCGGTTTCGCCGGCGCGAGGGTTCAAATCCCTCCTTCTCCGTTTTTTTATATTTTAGGCCCCTTGGTCAAGTGGTTAAGACACCGCCCTTTCACGGCGGAATCACGGGTTCAAATCCCGTAGGGGTCATCAAACAACACTTAGGTGTTGTTTATTAATTTCACATGGAGGATTACCCAAGTCCGGCTTAAGGGAACGGTCTTGAAAACCGTCAGGCGTGTCAAAACGCGCGTGGGTTCGAATCCCACATCCTCCTTTGTTATGGCTGTTGGCGCTTTAGCTGTTACGGCCATGATACATTTGGGAAATCCCACAGTGTAAACTATATTTTTTTGATGGTCCCGTAGTGTAGCGGTTATCACGCCTGCCTGTCACGCAGGAGATCGCGGGTTCGAATCCCGTCGGGACCGTTTTTTGGCGCAGTAGCTCAGTTGGTAGAGCAACGGATTGAAGCTCCGTGTGTCGGCAGTTCGACTCTGTCCTGCGCCATAGCTAATGCGAAAGTAGTTAGTATTGAAACCATAATTCTACGATCTACGGTCGGGAATTTCATGTTGCATTGTATTCGAACAGACAAAAGAGACGTTAAGTAATGGTGTAACCGCCATTTCCTAATGTCTCTTTTTTATTTTCTTACTTGCTATTGTTGTTTAAATGTTTTTGAACGATTTTCAACAAGAAAAATAGAACTGTGATCGTTGAAAAGATATTCAATGATATAGACAGGGATAAATAACGCAGCTGGAAGTAATATGAAAGAAGATTAAGAATGATTATAAGCACATATGTATACAGAAAAGTATACATATGGTTCAATTTAAAATGCATAAACATGAATTTAGTTTGTATGAAAAACGATAAAATAAGAAGAATCGGGAGAGCGAGTAAAGAATAACTTAAGCTGAAATAGGAGATGATTCCAATAATCAATAAGATTGAAAGTACTATTTTTTCGTTTGAATATAGAGGTGGTTTATTTTTTGCGATCCAATAATTTTTTAGCCATATATTAGTATATATATAGATTGCTAATCCCAAAATGGGTAGTAAGGTTATATCAGTGAGCAGTTGTGCAAAAGAAACTCCGACTATGCTGGAAGTTATAGGATAAAGCTTATCTCTTTTGGAAAAGGTATTATAGTCCGTCACTCAACCACTACTTTCATAAAACAATATTTTTAATTATTTTACCACAAATTCATATTGAACAGAAGATAAGCTTGATTAGAGAAGATTCTACGAATTTCAATGATTCTTTTATCGTTATATGTTAAAATGATAAAGGTTTACAAAGAATTCCCGATAGGACGGCCACAACCGGTCGGAAGCCTTGTAACCGATAAAACAAGGGGGAATAATAATGACGGAAAAAAGATTATTTACATCAGAATCAGTGACAGAAGGGCACCCTGATAAAATAGCAGATCAAATCAGTGATGCAATCTTGGATGACATATTATCTAAAGATCCGGATGCTCGTGTGGCTTGTGAAACAATCGTAACAACTGGATTGGTTTTAATCGCCGGCGAGATTCGCACGGAAACTTATGTCGACATGCAAAAAGTTGCTAGAGATACAATCAGGGAAATTGGCTATACGCGTGCAAAGTACGGCTTCGATGCTGATACCTGTGCTGTCCTCGTGTCTATTGATGACCAATCACCGGATATTGCGGTGGGCGTCGACGACTCTGTTGAATACAAGTCGGAAAATCATGATGAACTAGATAAAATAGGGGCTGGAGATCAAGGATTGATGTTCGGCTATGCTACTAATGAAACAGAGGAGTTAATGCCACTTCCTATATCTTTAAGTCACAAATTAACAAGACAATTAGCAACTGTAAGAAAAAATAAAGAGCTTAGTTATCTGAGGCCAGATGGTAAAGCACAAGTTACAGTAGAGTACGGGGAAGATGAAAAACCTTTTCGTGTAGATGCAATCGTGATTAGTACACAACATCATCCGGATATAACGATTGAACAATTAAAAGATGATATAATAGAAAAAGTAATTAAGCCAGTTATTCCAGAAAAATATTTGGATGGGGACACGAAGTATTATATCAATCCAACAGGTCGCTTTGTAATAGGAGGTCCTCAAGGAGATGCCGGATTGACAGGTCGGAAAATTATAGTAGATACGTATGGTGGATATGCTCGTCATGGCGGAGGAGCCTTCTCGGGTAAGGATGCTACTAAAGTTGATCGTTCTGCAAGTTATGCAGCAAGATACATTGCTAAAAATATTGTTGCAGCTGATTTAGCTGATAAAGTAGAAGTTCAACTGGCTTACGCCATTGGTGTTGCACAACCAGTATCCATTTCCATCGATACATTTGGAACGGGTAAAGCTTCCAATACACTATTGATCAATGCGATAAGACACATATTTGATTTAAGGCCAGCAGGGATTATCAAGATGTTGGATCTTAAGCGGCCAATCTATAAACAAACTGCTTCTTACGGTCATTTTGGCAGGACAGATATTAAGTTACCATGGGAAGAAACAGATAAAATCGAGCAACTATTAAAGTTTGTAAAATAAAGTGGTGAAAATACAGGATTTCTTTTGAAATCCTGTATTTTTTTATCATTTTAAATGTATTAATAAATATACATTATGGAGGAGTAAAATGGTGAAAATTGGGGAAGGGATACATTTACATATTCTGCCAACTAAAAAGTTTAAAACAATATCTATCCAATTTAGGTTTAAAACACGACTTCAAGAAAAAAAAGTAACTAAACGTGCTCTTTTAGCGAATCTAATGGATATCAATAGTAAGCTTTATCCAACTCAAATTGATTTTAGAAGAAGACTCAGTGAATTGTACGGAGCTAATTTTTTTACAGACGTGGCTAGATACGGGAATTACCATGTGTTGTCATTGAACATAGAATGTGTTGATGAAAAAGTTATAAATGAGACTGGGATAGTTGATGAAGTAATGAAATTTTTATATCAGGTCATCTTTTTTCCTAACGTGATTGATGGACATTTTCAAGAAGCAACTTTTAATAGAGAAGTGGATAAATTGAGAGATGAATTCGCATCACGGTACGATGATAAAGCAGTATATGCTGAAGACAAGCTGAATAATCTGTATTTTCACACTAGAGAGCAACAGATGACAAGTTATGGACAAGAGTCTGATTTAAACGATATAACTCCCACAAATCTATTTGATACTTATTTGGAGATGCTGAATGAGGACCAACTAGATATATATGTAGTTGGCAATATTACAGAGTCTACTATATTGAGAACGTTACATCCATTCGATTTCAAGCCCCGTGAATTAATAAATGAGAATCCTTTTTATGAAGATGATAAAAACAAGCCATTTGTTAAAAAAATAGAAACGCAAGAGATCAATCAGACATTGTTAACAATGGGATTGAAAACGCCAATATATTATCATAATCAGTATTATTATGCGGGATTGATCTTCAACGGTCTTCTTGGTGCTATGCCTCATTCTAAATTATTCCAAATCGTGAGAGAAAAAGAAAATTTAGCTTATTCTATTTCAAGTGAAGTGGATGTGTATAGAGGCTTGTTATTTATTTACGCAGGTATTGAGAGTGAAGAAGTCGATAACGTGCAATCAATAATATTGGATCAATTAGAAGAGATAAAAAATGGTCTCTTCTCAGAGAATGAAATAGAACAAACAAAAGAAGTTATTAAAAACGAATTATTTCAAATAGATGATACCCCATATTCCATGGTAGAGAGAGCCTTTAGTTTAGAATTAATTGGACGAGAACATTTGTCATTAAACGAGTGGATCGAAAAGCTGGATTCAGTTTCAAGAGAAGAGATCATTGATTTAGCTGGATTAATAGATCTTAAAGCAACTTATATATTAATTGGAGAGAATAATTAGTGGACATGAAAGCATATAAACACTTAGAAGAAAATATTTATACTGAAAAATTGGAAAATGGGTTACAAGTGAAATTAATACCAAAAAAAGAGTATAAAAAGATATACGCTGTACTATTTGTCGACTTTGGTTCTGTAGATCAAATGTTTATCCCAAGAGGAGAATCTGAATATAAAATCTTCCCTTGTGGTATTGCTCATTTCTTGGAGCATAAACTATTTGAAACGAAAGATGGTGATGTTTCAAATATATTTTCTTCTCAAGGAGCATCAGTAAATGCATATACGAGCAATACAAAAACTGCTTATATGTGTTCTTTCACATCTAAGTTACAACAGAATATCGATGCTCTTTTAAATTTTGTTCAAACTCCTCATTTTACACAACGTTCAGTGGAAGATGAGAAAAGCATCATCACTCAGGAAATACAGATGTATAAAGATGATCCTGACTGGAATTTATCTCTGGGTTTAATTGAAAATCTATATCCAAAACACCCCTTGCGAATAGATGTGGCTGGTACAGTTGAAAGTATCCAGTCTATTGATGTTGGAATGCTGATGACAAATTATGATACCTTCTATCATCCTAGCAATATTCAATTGATCTTGATAGGGAATTTAATTCCGAACGAAGCCATAAAATACGTCAAAGAGAATCAAGAACCAAAAACGTTTCTACCTCCTGTAGCTATCGACCGTTCATTTCCTGATGAGTCTGAAACCGATATTCTAAAATATAGAGAAACACAATTTCCAGTAAACATACCTAAAGTGTTAGTAGGTGTGAAAGGTGATAAATACAATTTAAAAGAAAAAGCAGCACTTCGACATATAATTAAAATGGAAATTCTGTTAGACTTACTCTTTGGTGACACATCGTCAACATACTTATCTTTGTATAATGATGAATTAATTGATGATAGCTTTAGTTTCGATTATATTTTTGAAAGAAGTTTTGATTATGTCAGCATAGGTGGAGACACTAAGTTTCCTGAAAACTTAGCTTCGAGCATTAAACATGTTTTGCTTGACGATGAATGGAGTCAAGATATGACAATTGAGCATTTTTCTCTGATCAAGAAAAAATTAACTGGTCAGTACATTCAAGAGTTAAATTCATTAGAATCTATTGCCCATAAGTTTGTAGAATTACCCTTTGAAGAAATCACGATTTTTGATAGCTTATCTGTACTGGAGTCTATTACATTTGAAGAGGTTAAAAACATTGCACGTGATTATTTTAAAGAAGAAGCAATATCTGTGTTCTCAGTCAAACCTCATAACAGTTAATCCAATTCGATTTGCTGACAAAAACCAATAAATTATTTCACTATAAACAAATATAATCTTTACAAAAAAGTACTGAGCTTTAATTATAATCCTGCAGATACTCTATACTCACTTAATTTCGTATGGTATACTTTTCAAGGATAGGTATTAGCTTGAATAAATAATTTATAATAAAAAAATTTTAATTCGAACTATATATTTCGCGAAAGAATTATGCTAGGTAGGTGGAATTGATTGAACGAAATAGGAGATAAACTTAAAGAAGCTAGAAAAGCTAAGGGATATACCTTAGATGACTTACAACAAATGACTAAAATACAAAAAAGATATTTAATTGCCGTAGAAGAGGGCAATCTAGAAGTATTACCGGGGAATTTTTACGCACGGGCGTTCATAAAGCAATATGCTGATTCTGTCGGTTTGAATGGGGAAGCTTTAATTCAAGAACATATGGATGCTTTACCTCAGACTCAAAATAATACGAGTTATACAAAAAGTGTTGATAAATCTCAAACAAGATCAAAAAGTAAAAAAAGTGGGTTTGTTGCCACACTAAGAGACAGCTTACCGACACTGCTGATTATTATATTAGTGATAGCTATAATTTTCGCTATTTATTTGGCTGTTACAACGGTTGATAATTCTGATTTCGACTCGTTTATTAAGGAAGATGAGTCAGCGTCTGTCATTGAAGTAGATGATAATGAAGAGGCGATCATCGGTGAGGATGAAGACGAAACAACGAATGAGGAAGAAAATCAAGATGATATAACGAACCAAGAAGAAGATAGCGAAGAAAATTCTGATGATGAAGAAGAAACTGACGAAAAGCAAGCAATAGATGAAACAACTAGCACGGATACAGCCACAACCTATTCAATATCAGGTAATCATCCGTCAGAACAGCAAGTGGTTTTGACATCTGAAGGTGGAGATTCCTGGGTAAGTATAACCGTTGATGGTGAAACAGCGAATCAAGGATTGATAGAAGACGGAGAATCACTTATCACTAGTTTTGATGATACAGCATCAAACATTGCTATTGTTATTGGAAATGCATCTACGACGAGCATTTTATTGAATGATCAGGAGGTTCCTTACAAGTCTTCAGGAAATGAAAAGGTCCGACAAGAAGTGTTTTTAGAATTTGAATAAACAAATAATTTAGACCAGTGTTTAATGACTTGACATCTGGTCTTTTTTTTAGGAATGTGGAGGTTTTAAGCGTGAATTTACCAAATAAAATAACTCTTTTTCGCATATTTTTGATACCAATATTTATAATCATCTTAATTATTCCGTCTGATTGGGGATCCATCGATGTCTTGTCTTCGACCATTGAACTCAATCATTTAATTGCCGCACTAGTTTTTTCCGTAGCCAGTTTTACTGATTGGTTGGATGGATATTTGGCCAGAAAGATGAATATTGTCTCCAATTTCGGTAAATTTGCAGATCCTTTGGCAGATAAAATGTTGGTCATGACTGCTTTAGTGTTTTTAATTGAGTTATCATTAGCGCCGGCCTGGATCGTAGCCGTTATCGTTTCCCGTGAGCTGGCTGTTACTGGATTGCGTCTGTTGTTAGTAGAACAGGGTGGGCAAGTTATGGCAGCAGCCTGGCCCGGCAAAATAAAAACAAACACTCAAATGCTAGCTATCATATTTCTGTTTCTAGACGATTTCCCTCTTGCCTTAACTGGAATACCAGTAGGCACAGTGTTGTTGTATATTTGTCTGTTTTTCACAATCTATTCTGGTGTTTTGTATTTCAATGAAGCACGGTTTGTCTTTAAAGGAACATTTTCAAGCTAAACCCATAACTTAATCAAAAAGCTTAAGAAGTTTGATATAACTTTTTAAGCTTTTTTTAGTATTTATAGTTTAAACCCGTAAAAAAATAGGGATATAATAAAATAAAAAAGTGAGAATTTTTTTAACTAGTCAATAGTTATAGTAGGAGGAATCGCTTTGCGAGCTGTAATCATTTCAATTGGAACAGAACTTTTATCAGGACAAGTCGTTAATACAAATGCTGCTTTTATATCAAGAGAGCTAGTCGCTTTGGGCATAGATGTTTTTTATCATGAAACTGTAGGGGATAATCCGGATCACTTAAAGGAGGCCATTAAAAACGCAGAAGAACGAGTGGGTCTAATTATAATATCAGGTGGTTTAGGGTCAATGGAAGATGATATTACAAAGCAGACACTCGTTAATCATTTAGCTAGAGACTTAAGGCTGGTTGAAGAAATAGGAAAGAATAACATCACCTATCAAAAAAGTTCGTACTTTGAAATGTCAGAAAATAATCAGTTGCCAACTTCAATAACAGTAGAATCAATACCACTGGAAAATGATGCAGGTCTAGTAGTTGGAATGATATTGAATCATAATGACCATCAATACGTTTTATTACCAGGACAACCGGACGTTCTACGATTTGTGGTAAAAAAACATTTAAAGGATGAATTAATTAAACTGGTTTTAACTGAGCAGATTTTAGTGTCCCGTGTTTTAAGATTTTTCGGTATAACGCAAGCACAAGTAACTGAAAAAATTGAGTCTATAGTTAAAGCAGTAACAAACATGACAGTTGCTATAAATACAGATGAAGGGGACATTACTGTAAGATTAACTGCAAAAGGAGAAACCGAAGAGGATGGAAATGAAGCAATCAATAAGATAGAAGCACAAATTACTGCTCGATTATCAGATTATTTCTTTGGCTATGGAAAAAAGAGATTGAATGAAGTAGTAAGAGATTTACTTTTGGAAAAAGAATTGACTATTACAGCTGCAGAAAGTTTAACTGGAGGTGCATTTATAAGCTCGCTTTCTTCTGACAGTTCTGCTGGATCAGTATTTGAGGGTGGGATAGTCACCTATAGCTCTGATAAAAAAAATAAAATACTGAAAGTCACTGAAGAGACGATCAATAAATTTGGAGTAGTGAGTCCAGAATGTGCAATCGAAATGGCAGAAAAATCAAGAAAGATGTTTAATGCTGATATTGGTGTAGGTCTAACGGGCGTAGCGGGTCCGAGTTCCATAGAAAATCAGAGTCCAGGAACGGTATGGATTGGCCTCTCATATAAAGGGGAAAAATCCTTTGCTAAACACTTTCATTTCAAATATAAACGAAACGAAAACAGACGTTCGGCTGTGCTCAATGCACATGAATTAGTTAGACGTATGTTACTAGATAAACCAATTGATAATCGGGTTTATTTTCAAGAAAACAGCTAAAGCGAATAAACGTTCGAAAAATGCTTGATTTTTTTTGTTGTGAAGGTTAAAATATAAAGAGTGAAGATAACAAAAACACGTATGAGATAGTTAAAATTGTAGGAGGAAAATAAATGGCAGATGATCGCGCAAAAGCTTTAGAAGTAGCATTAAAAAAAATAGAAAAAGCATATGGTAAGGGCTCTATAATGAAAATGGGAGAGAAAATTGATACGCAGATAAAATCTGTTTCCAGTGGCTCCTTGGCATTAGATGTAGCGCTTGGAATAGGTGGCTATCCTAGAGGGAGAATCATTGAAGTTTATGGACCGGAAAGTTCGGGTAAAACAACCGTGGCTCTTCACGCTATAGCTTCAGTACAAGCCAATGGCGGTATTGCTGCATTTATTGATGCCGAGCATGCCTTAGATCCTAAATATGCTAGTGCACTAGGCGTAAATATTGACGAATTACTCCTATCTCAACCTGATACCGGCGAACAAGCACTAGAAATCACTGATGCATTAGTCTCAAGTGGAGCAGTTGATATCGTTGTTATTGACTCAGTGGCGGCGTTAGTGCCTAGAGCAGAAATAGATGGCGAAATGGGAGATACCCATATTGGCTTACAAGCCCGTTTAATGTCACAAGCACTACGTAAATTATCTGGATCAATCAATAAAACCAAAACCATCTGTTTATTCATCAATCAAATCCGTGAAAAAGTTGGTGTAATGTTCGGTAATCCAGAAACAACCCCTGGTGGTCGTGCACTGAAATTTTATTCTACAGTTCGTTTAGAAGTAAGACGTGGAGAATCCATTAAGATGGGGACTGACATGACTGGTAACCGTACTAAAATTAAAGTAGTTAAAAATAAAGTGGCGCCACCATTTAAACTTGCTTTGGTTGATATTATGTACGGAGAAGGGATTTCACAAATCGGTGAAATAGTGGATATGGGAGCTGAAGTAGATATTATCGACAAGGCTGGTGCATGGTACTCATATGGCGATGAAAGAATTGGTCAAGGAAGAGAAAATGCAAAACAGTATTTAAAAGACCATCCTGATCTTAGAGCTGAAATTGAGAAAAAAGTTAGAGCTGCATTCGGCGTCGGTGATGAAGAAGCAGTCCAAGTAGAAGAAAAAGCAAAAGAGCCAAAAGAAGCAAAAGAGCCAAAAGAATCAAAAGCAAAAGAGCCAAAAGAGGTAAAAGCTTTGAAAGCAGACTAGCGTAATTAAATTAAGTTGAATTTCCATGTTCAGACTTTTCTGAAACAGAAATTCAACTTTTTTAATTAAATAGTTAAATGGGTTATAAATGCTAATTCATTTATAACTAGACTAAAATAAAAACTATGTTGACAGAACATGCAAAGAACTATAAAATTAGTGTAGTATGTTTCTTTAATTTATAAAGTAAACGTCATCGTGTACTATAACTAAAATACGATATTATCAATTAATGAAATATCTGATTATTTTTTATTGCATGAAAACTAAATAATGATACGGAGGTGATTAGATGGACATACTTTCAATAGCCTTCGCTATCGTTGCTTTAATCATTGGTTTAGTCTCAGGATCTTATATTACGAAACAAAGCTTTGAAAAAAGATTAGCTAATTCTAAACAAACAGCTGAAGACATTATTGAAGACGCAAACAAAGAAGCTGAAACTCTGAAAAAAGAAGCGTTGCTGGAGGCAAAGGAAGAAATCCATTCTTATCGAACAGAAGCAGAGTGGGAGCTAAAAGAACGTCGATCTGAAGTGTCTCGACAAGAAAGTAGAATTGCGCAAAGAGAAGATAACTTAGAGCGTAAAGAGACTACTATAGATAAAAGAGAAAGTTCATTGCAAAGCAGAGATGATAAATTGTCTGCTCGTCAGAAAAAAGTGGAAGAGCTGGAGCAAGCTGCAAAAGATTTATTAGAAGAACAAAACGAAAAACTTCTAACTATTGCAGGTTTATCAGAAGAAGAGGCAAAATCTGTCGTGCTCAAACAGACCGAAAAAGAGTTAACTCGTGAAATGGCCATCATGGTAAAACGTTTTGAGGATCAGGCAAAAATGGATGCTGATAAAAAAGCGAAAAACATTGTCACTCAAGCGATTCAACGCTGTGCTGCTGACCAAGTTACAGAGTCAACTGTTAGTGTAATCAATTTACCGAACGATGATATGAAAGGTCGTATTATCGGTCGTGAAGGACGCAATATCAGAACACTTGAAAGTCTAACAGGTATGGACTTGATTATTGATGACACACCTGAAGCTGTCATACTAAGTGGATATGATCCAATTAGAAGAGAAACGGCTAAAATGGCTTTGGAAAAACTGATTTCTGATGGACGCATTCATCCAGGTAGAATTGAAGAGGCTGTAGAAAAGTCACGTAAAGAAATGGACGAACGAATCAGAGAAATTGGTGAAGAAGCCATGTTTGAACTTGGTATTCACTCCATTCATCCTGATTTAATGAAAGTTGTCGGACGTTTGCACTTTAGAACAAGTTATGGTCAGAATGTATTGAATCATTCAATTGAGGTCGCAAAACTTGCTGGTGTAATGGCTGCAGAACTAGGCGAAGATGTTCAATTAGCAAAACGTGCCGGATTACTTCATGATATAGGGAAAGCTTTAGATAGTGAAGTTGAAGGTTCGCATGTTGAAATCGGAGCTCAATTAGCTATGAAGTATCAGGAAAATGAAACTGTTGTTAACGCGATTGCATCCCATCATGGTGATGTTGATCCAACATCAGTCATTGCTGTCTTAGTCGAATCGGCAGATTCTATTTCGTCTGCAAGACCAGGAGCAAGAAGTGAATCCTTAGAGAATTATTTACAAAGACTTGGTAATCTAGAGAGAATCTCTAATAGCTTTAAAGGTGTCAAAGAAAGTTATGCGATTCAAGCTGGTCGAGAAATACGTATTATAGTTAAGCCAGATGAATTGGATGACAGTATGGCATCCAAATTAGCGAGAGATGTACGTAAACAAATCGAAGATGATATGGACTATCCTGGACATATTAAAGTAACGGTGATACGCGAAACTAGAGCAATTGAATATGCTAAGTAAAAGTTAATTATAAAACCAGTCAATGAAGATTTTCTTCTTGACTGGTTTTTTTTCAGCTGTTTTTATTCAAATAGAAGCTTACTTAAAGAAACCTAGAAAGTTAGTGACAGTTAATTATTATATTGAGAAATAGTGAAATAAACGAAAAGGATCAGAATATAGCTTACCCGCACTTAGTTGGAGATATTAATGCTGTAAGCATGTGTTGATTTTGGTTTTAATTAAGGGATAGGTTCATAAAAATCGTGGGAACTTTCTTTCGTGATTCTTCTGTTTAGCGGATGAACTGAAAAACTCATGAGCAGAAAGAAACTGAGCCTGTCATAGTACTGTTAAATTAATGATTAACTATGTATACTTGTACAAAAAAATAAGCTGAGATTGATTTAATTGATTAACAAATAAGTTAGTGAAAGCTGTAAATTAGATCTATTGAATGTGCAGACTGTTTTGATTTTAGTACCTTAAAACTGTTAAAATGAATCAATAGACTAGAAATGAGGAATAAAGATGAAACTGCTATTTATTGGAGATATCGTGGGTTCTTTGGGAACAGAAAAGTTAAATGAATGGCTTCCTAAATTAAAAGAAAAATATAAACCCCAAGCAACAATTGCCAACGGTGAAAATGCGGCAGATGGCCGAGGTATTACAGAGAAATTATATAAAGAGATTTTGCAGTCCGGCGTAGATTTAATCACCATGGGTAATCACACCTGGGATAAAAGAGAAATCTTTGAATTTATCGACGATGCTAAAAAATTAATAAGACCAGCAAATTATCCTGAGGCAGCTGCTGTACCGGGTAAAGGGATAGCCTACATTAAAATCAACCAATTGGAACTGGCGGTTATAAATCTACATGGACGTTCATTTATGGGAGATTACGAAGATCCGTTTCGAGTCGGTGAAAGCCTCGTAAGAGAAGCTGCAAAGCGTACGGATCACATCCTAATTGATTTCCATGCAGAAGCAACAAGTGAGAAAGAAGCCATGGGTTGGTTCATGGACGGTAAAGTATCTGCTGTCGTAGGAACGCACACGCATGTCCAAACAAATGATGCACGCATACTACCAAGCGGAACGGCTTATCAGACCGACGTTGGAATGACTGGCTTTTACGACGGGATTTTAGGTATGAAAAAAGAACCGATACTTTCAAAATTCACAACTCAAATGCCCCAGAGATTTGAAGTTCCAGAAAAAGGCAGAAGCAAGTTGAATGCATGTTATATTGAAATAGATGACCGTACCGGCAAAGCTAAAAAAATAGAAGCCATACGCATAGATGATGACATGTCATTATTCGAATTATAAAATTATAAAATTATGAAATCAATGAGAGAGTGATAGAAGTGCCTCAAAAAACAAAACAGACGCCTATGATGCAACAGTATCTGGAAATCAAAAAGAAATACCCGTATGCTTATTTATTTTACCGATTGGGTGATTTTTATGAACTGTTCTTTGAAGATGCTGTAGAAGTATCTCGATTATTAGAACTCACTTTAACGAGTAGGAATAAAAATGCAGATGAACGGATACCAATGTGCGGTGTGCCACATCATGCTGCAAAAGGGTATATTGATTCTCTGATTGAAATGGGTCATAAAGTAGCCATTTGTGAGCAAGTCGAAGACCCCAAAGAAAGTAAGGGGATGGTCAAAAGAGAAGTGGTGCAAGTCATCACCCCCGGAACCGTGATGCAATCAAAAACCGTTGATGCCAAAGAGAATAACTACATTGCAGCAATAATGCAATTAGATCAACTGATTGGCATAGCGCTCGCTGATTTAACAACAGGAGAAATGAAAGTCACCAGTGTTGAAGATTCAAATGAGGCCATAAATGAGCTGACTTCTCTTAACTGCAAAGAAGCCATCTTTGAACCAGGAGAATTCCTGGAATTACAAGAATTATTGAAAAACAAATGGAATATGTCTGTCTCTCATGCTTCTAGCGAAGAGCCAATGCATGAACTGAAACATCTCACCGAAAAATTTGATGAGTCTCAGTTAAAGAAAGTAATCGATTTATTGCTCTCTTATTTATCAGATACACAAATGAGAAGGTTAGATCATCTCCAGGAAATTGAGGAATATGAAACAAATCAGTTTCTTATTTTCGGACAAGAAGCGAGAAGAAACCTCGAATTATCTGCTTCCTTAAGAGATGGTACTAAAAAAGGAACCTTATTATGGTTGTTAGATGAAACTAAAACGTCTATGGGTGGACGGATGTTGAAATCATGGCTGGATAAGCCGCTGATTCAAAAATCTAAGATTGAAGAGAGAATGAATTATGTTGAAAGTTTACTCAATCATTTTTTCGAAAGAAATGATTTGAAAGAGCTTCTGGATAAAGTTTATGATTTGGAACGATTGGCAGGACGCACAGCCTTTGGAACGGTCAACGCCCGTGACCTTGTTCAACTCAAACATTCACTCGAACAGATTCCATATATAAAAGGAATCGTTGAAATGCTTAATGATGAAAATCATTGGACTAAATACTTAAACCAATTAGACCCAATCGATGATGTGAAAGAACTGATTGAGCACTCGATCGTTGAGCAACCGCCGTTATCTACAACGGATGGAGAAATCATAAAAATGGGCTATCATCCTCAGTTGGACAAATACAAAGAAGCCATGACAAATGGCAAAAAATGGATGGCTGAACTTGAACAAAAAGAGAGAACCGCCACTGGTATTAAAAACCTGAAGATAGGCTTTAATAAAGTTTTCGGTTATTATATTGAAATATCAAAAGCCAATGTAGCCAAGTTGGAAGAAGGTCGTTACGAAAGAAAACAAACGCTCTCGAATGCCGAACGATATAGTACACCGGAATTGAAAGAAAAAGAATCGCTTATACTGGAAGCTGAAGAAAAATCAAAGAACTTGGAATACGAATTATTTGTTGAGGTCAGAAATCAAGTGAAAGAAGAGATCGAGCGGTTGCAGCGATTAGCTAAAGTAATCGCGACAATTGACGTTCTTCAAAGTTTTGCTACGGTGAGTGAAGAATACAACTACGTGAGACCATCATTTAGAATGGATAGTCAAGATGTATCGATCATTAAGGGCAGACATCCTGTAGTCGAGAAAGTCATGGGAGAACAAGCCTATGTGCCTAATGATGTTGAACTCGTTGATGAGACATCCGTCCTGTTGATCACCGGGCCTAATATGTCAGGTAAAAGTACCTATATGCGCCAACTTGCTCTCATTATTATCATGGCTCAAATGGGCTGTTTCGTTCCGGCTGAAGAAGCAAGATTACCATTATTCGATCGTCTATACACACGGATAGGTGCTATGGATGACTTGATAGGTGGACAAAGTACCTTTATGGTCGAGATGACAGAGACAAATCAGGCATTGGAAAATGCGACGCCAAAAAGTCTCCTGTTGTTTGATGAGATCGGACGAGGCACGGCCACTTACGACGGGATGGCTCTAGCTGAAGCAATTATTGAATATGTCCATGATCAAATCAAAGCTAAGACCCTGTTTTCTACACATTACCATGAGCTGACAGTTCTGGATGAGCGTTTACCCAAGCTGAAAAATGTCCATGTAGGGGCTGTGGAAGAAGATGGTGACTTGGTCTTTCTGCATCAAATGTTACCTGGAGCTGCAGATAAAAGTTACGGTGTCCAAGTCGCCAAACTAGCGGGTTTACCTCATCCGTTGTTAAAAAGAGCAGAAAGCATATTAAAGGAATTAGAGAAGAAAGAAGAACATCTTTTTGAAAAGAAGGATGACAATGATTTCGCTGAAACTCAATCACAGGAACAAATGAATTTATTTGAGTCGCTTGATAAAAATGAGAAAGCTGTGATTGAAGAACTGCAGAAAATGAATGTGTTGGCAACTACGCCACTGGATGCTTTACACGTTTTAAGTCAGTTACAACAGAAATTAAAGAACCGAGAATGAAAGTTGGAAAAGTTAAATGACAACTAAAATCCAAATTATGTCAACGACGTTAGCCAATCAAATAGCAGCCGGGGAAGTCATTGAACGCCCCGCATCCGTTGTCAAGGAACTGCTGGAGAATGCTATCGATGCCAACAGCACGCGTATCGAAGTCTTTGTAGAAGAAGCAGGAATCAAAAGTATTCAAGTCATTGATGACGGAGAAGGCATACCTGCAGCTGAAGTTCCTTCGGCTTTTGAAAGACATGCGACCTCGAAGCTGATTGCAGACGAAGACCTGTTCAGGATTCGAACGTTAGGCTTTAGAGGAGAAGCATTGCCGAGTATAGCCTCTGTATCAAAAATCACTTTAGAAACAGCTGAAGCAGCAAAACCGGGTGTGCATATCGAATTGCATGGCGGGAAAATTATGGAACAACGTGCAGCTTCTTCACGAAAAGGAGTCAATATAAAGGTTGAGGAATTGTTTTATAATACACCTGCTCGACTGAAGTATATAAAAACACTGCAGACAGAATTGGCTCACATTAATGACACAGTCAACCGGCTGGCATTAGCTCATCCTGAAATTTCATTTAAACTAGTTTCAGATGGGAATACTATGATAAAGACAGCAGGTAATAGTGACCAAAAACAAGCAATTGCAGGTGTCTACGGCGTTAGTATTGCAAAGAAGATGTGTGAAATCAAAGAGACTTCTTTTGACTTTGACGTATCGGGTTATGTTTCTTTACCTGAAGTGACCCGTGCCAATAATAAATACCTTACGGTAATTATTAACGGCAGATATATTAAAAATTTCACCTTGAATAAAGCGATTGCAGACGGATTCGGATCAAAAATCATGATCGGCAGGTATCCTATAGCCGTCATTAATGTAAAAATCGATCCGTTACTTTTAGATGTCAATGTGCATCCAACGAAGCAGCAAATACGGATAAGTAATGAGAAAGAATTAGGCCAACTCATTGGTTCTGCAATTAACAACAGGATGAATCAAGAAGTGAGGATTCCAAGTGCGTTAGATAATTTAAATAAGAAAAATAATGGCTCTATAAGGTATCCGAAAGACGAACAGACACGTCTAACTTTTGACGGCAACCCGAAAGAAGATAATCAAGAATCAGCATCGAGAGCTCCTCTAGGTGGGTGGGACAAACCCAAGCCGAGCAATGCTTATATCTATGAAGATACTGGCTCAACTCATCAGGCAGAAGCAGCTGGCTCTGTAGAAGAGAGAAACAGAGTCACTTCAGAACAAAATGCTATGATTCACGAAGAACCTATTCTGAAAACAGTTGAGAAAGTTAGTAATACAGTAGAGCAGACAAAGCAATTTCCTGAATTGGAATACATCGGACAAATGCATGGCACTTATTTGTTCGCTCAAAACGAAGAAGGACTGTATGTTATTGATCAACATGCTGCCCAGGAGCGCATCAAGTATGAGTATTACAGAGCAAATATTGATCAAAACGGAACAGAGTTGCAAGAGCTGCTTATCCCAATCATAGTTGAATACCCTTCAAATGAAGCTTTAGTCATTAAGAATAATAAAGAGAAGTTAGCAGAAGCTTCAGTTTTACTGGAAGAGTTTGGCCAAAATAGCTTTATAGTGAGACAACACCCTACTTGGATGCTGCCCGGGCAAGAAGAAGATACAATAAAAGAAATGATCGACTTCTTTTTAGAGAAAGCCTCACTCTCCGTCAATAAATTTCGAGAAGCGACAGCCATCATGATGAGTTGTAAACGATCGATAAAAGCGAATCATCACTTATCGAACGATGAAGCAAGAGAGCTGTTAAGGCAATTAAGAGTGACAAAGAATCCTTATAATTGTCCTCACGGAAGACCCGTGATGGTTAATTTCACTACCAATGATATGGAAAAAATGTTCAAGCGGATACAAGATTCTCATTGATTTGAGAGTCTTTTTTCTTAACAGAAAGCATCAATATAAGCGCTAATAATTGCAATTCAAGAGAATATTCCCTTACAATAAAATGGAGAAACACTTATCTCAACATTTTGGACAGAGGGAAGGGTTGATGGGTATTGTTTCAATAATCATGAATTTATTAGGCAATCAAAACAATTTAGAGTCTAAAGCAATTAGAATGGACAAATCAAATCAGTTTTGTCTATGCTAGTGCCACTTTTATTTGATATGGTTGCTAAATGAAATCCTTCAAATGTTTCAAGTAAATCTATTGATCAGAACACTGAGGTGGGTAAAGCCAAAGAGGCCTTAGGTAATCTATTTAAAAAAAGGAGACCAATTATGTCAGAATATAAAGATAAAGAAAAATTAAAGAAAGAACTCACGCCTATACAATATAAAGTGACTCAGAAGAATGCAACTGAACGTCCGGGTACTGGCGAGTATGACCGGTTCTTTGAAGAAGGGATTTTCGTTGATGTTGTGAGTGGTGAACCGCTATTTTCTTCGAAAGATAAGTATGATGCGGGATGTGGCTGGCCATCGTTTACTAAACCGATAACAAAGCAAACAATCAAAGAAAAAACAGACTCTAAATTCGGAATGCACAGAACGGAAGTCAGAAGTAAAGAAGCGGACTCCCATTTGGGTCATGTTTTTACAGATGGTCCTGAAGATAAGGGTGGATTACGCTACTGCATCAATTCTGCAGCGCTAAAATTTATTCCTAAATCACAATTAAAAGAAAAAGGTTATGAGGAATATACAGCGGAATTTGAATAAGCTGCTACAATAGAAAAAGTAAAACATCTGTTCAGAGGCATATTTAATGAACAGGTGTTTTTATGTTATAATATTATAGATTGACTACAAGTGGAATGAGGGAAATAAATGTTCGAATACATAAAAGGAATGATTAAACACATCTATCCAGGTTATATTGTGCTGGAAGCAAATAATATTGGGTATAAGATACTTATGGGAAATCCTTTCCGTTATTCTGATAAGCTGCACAACGAAGACACTATTTATATTTATCATGATGTCAAACAGGATGCCATGAATCTCTTTGGGTTTGTGACCTTACAAGAAAAGAACTTGTTCCTGAAATTGATCAATGTTTCTGGAATCGGTCCAAAGTCGGCCCTAGCCATATTAGCAAATGAAGACCATCAGGGTTTTGTGCAAGCCATCGAGGATAATAATTCAACTTATCTGACTAAATTTCCTGGAGTTGGGAAAAAAACAGCAGCTCAAATTGTTTTAGATTTAAAAGGGAAGTTGTCAGAATTCGATATAACCGAATCAGCACAGAGAGAATCATTTAATCAATCTGGTCATTACGGCAAAATCAATTCTTCGTTTGAGGAAGCTATGGAAGCCTTGTTGGTGCTAGGTTATTCAAGTCGTGACATACAGAAAATACAAAAAAAGATGAATCAACAGGCTGATCTGACGACTGATGCATATATAAGAGAAGCTCTCAGCAAATTGATGAAAAAGTAGATTTATCTCAAAAGCGTAAAAGGAGAAAGATATGGAAGAAAATCAACACGTCACTTCTGAACAAGTTTTAGATGAAAACGAACATTCATTAGAAAAAACACTTAGGCCTCAACGACTGGTAGATTATCTGGGTCAGGAAAAAATAAAAAAAGAATTATCTATATATATTCAAGCAGCTAAATTGAGAGAAGAAGCTTTAGACCATGTTCTTCTCTATGGTCCTCCAGGGTTGGGTAAGACAACTATGGCAATGGTTATCTCTAATGAAATGGACGCGAATATAAGAACGACAAGTGGCCCAGCCATAGAGAAACCCGGAGACTTAGTTGCGTTGCTCAACGATTTAGAACCAGGCGGGATTTTGTTCATTGATGAAATACATCGGATGCCTCGTATAGCAGAAGAAATGTTGTATTCTGCAATGGAGGATTTTTATGTAGATATTATTATTGGCCAGGGAGAAACGGCTCATCCGGTTCATTTCCCCTTGCCACCTTTCACGCTGATTGGAGCAACGACGAGAGCCGGGACACTGTCAGCCCCTTTAAGAGATCGATTTGGTATCCTTGCCCACATGGAGTATTACAATAAAGATGAATTGAAAGATATCGTATTGCGGTCAGCAGAGGTCTTGAAGACGGAAATCAATCTGCATGGTGCCTTTGAAATTGCGCGTCGCTCAAGAGGCACACCCCGAATTGCTAATCGCCTATTGAAGCGTGTCCGTGATTATGCTGAAGTAAAAGGGGAAGGGATCGTGACAGAAACAATCGCTTCTTTAGCCCTGGATTTACTTAGGGTGGATCATGAAGGCTTAGATATCTTGGACCAGAAATTATTGAATACACTGATTAAACTTTATAACGGCGGCCCAGTAGGTTTAAATACTCTTTCAGCCAATATTGGTGAAGAAATGGCTACAATTGAAGACATGGTTGAACCTTTTTTACTTCAAGAAGGTTTTATACAACGGACGTCAAGGGGACGAATGGCAACCCCGAAAGCATATAATCACTTTGAATTGAACCATCTGATGACCGATCAATAAATGAAAAAAAGGAGCCACAAGATGACCTTATCAACAAAAGATTTCGACTTTCAATTACCAGAAGAATTGATAGCTCAGACACCACTGGAGAACCGTTCTTCTTCAAGAATGATGGTTTTAACTAGTGATACTGAGAGAATTGAAGACAAACAATTTGAGAGCATTATAGATGAATTGCAACCGGGAGACGCCTTGGTCGTAAACAATTCGCGAGTGCTGCCGGCGCGTCTTCATGGAACCAAAGAAGAAACGAATGCTCACATCGAAGTGTTACTGCTAAAAAATACTGAAGAAGATACTTGGGAAACGTTAATGAAACCGGCAAAGAAAGCCAAAACTGGAACAGTGATCACTTTTGGTGATGGAAGACTTAAAGCGACCGTTGTCGACGAATTAGAACATGGTGGAAGAATGGTTGAATTCTCATACGAGGGGATCTTTTTAGAGACGCTAGAATCTCTAGGAGAGATGCCTTTACCTCCTTATATCAAAGAACGTCTGGAGAACCAGGAGCGATATCAGACGGTATATGCCAAAGAAAATGGATCTGCAGCAGCACCGACCGCTGGCTTACATTTTACCGAAGAAATACTCGAAAAAATAAAAGCTAAAGGTGTCAAACTCGTTTTTCTAACATTACATGTTGGCCTAGGAACATTTCGTCCTGTAAGTGTCGAAAATATAGATGAACATGAGATGCATGCCGAATTTTACCAGTTATCTGAAGAATCGGCGACAGAGTTGAATGAGACCCGAAAGAATGGTGGGCGAATAATTGCCGTCGGAACAACTTCAATTCGCACGTTAGAAACAATCGGCAAGGCGAATGACGGATTGTTAAAAGCGACCAGTGGATGGACAGACATCTTTATATCCCCGGGATATGAATTCAGTGTAGTGGATGCGTTCTTGACCAACTTCCATTTACCTAAATCAACATTGATCATGCTGGTGAGTGCCTTTGCCGGAAGAGAATTCGTTTTGAATGCATACAAGCACGCTGTTGAAGAAAAATATCGATTCTTCAGTTTCGGTGATGCAATGTTTGTAAAATAGAAAAGCAAAAAAAGATTAGGAGTAAATATAATGAGCGATCAGCCTGTCACATATAAATTGGAAAAGAAAGAAAAACACACGGGGGCGCGTCTTGGAACGATAACAACGCCTCACGGCACGTTTGAGACACCTATGTTTATGCCCGTGGGTACATTGGCTACTGTAAAAACAATAGCCCCAGAAGAGTTAGAAGCCATGGGTGCAGGAATTATTTTAAGTAATACGTATCATCTCTGGTTACGACCTGGGGCAGATATTATTGAAGAGGCAGGGGGACTTCACAAATTCATGAATTGGGATAAAGGAATTTTAACCGATTCAGGCGGGTTCCAAGTGTTCTCACTTTCTGATTTGCGTGATATTAAAGAAGAAGGCGTCCATTTTAGAAGTCATTTAGATGGATCAAAGCTCTTTTTATCACCTGAAAAAGCAATCAATGTCCAAAACCAATTAGGTCCAGATATTATGATGAGCTTTGACGAGTGTCCACCTTATGATGAAAGTTACGATTACGTAAAAAAATCAGTGGAACGCACATCAAGATGGGCCGAAAGAGGACTCGAAGCGCATAAAAAACCCAATACACAAGGGTTATTCGGTATTGTTCAGGGAGCCGGTTTTGAAGATTTGAGAAGACAATCGGCAAAAGATTTAACAAGCTTAGATTTTGCCGGTTATTCCATTGGCGGACTTTCTGTCGGTGAACCGAAATCAGAAATGTACCGTGTGCTTGATTTCACTACACCCTTGCTTCCGGAAAACAAACCACGTTATCTAATGGGCGTGGGGACTCCGGACGCTCTGATTGAAGGTGTCATGCGAGGGGTGGATATATTTGATTGTGTTTTACCTACTCGTATTGCACGAAACGGGACAACAATGACGAGTAAAGGTCGTTTAGTCCTCAAAAACGCAGCCTTTGCTAGAGATTTCAGACCACTCGATGAAAAGTGTGATTGCTACACATGTCGTAATTATTCCAGAGCTTATTTGAGACATCTGATAAAATCCAACGAGACATTTGGTTTAAGGTTAACAAGTTACCATAATCTTTATTTCTTAATCAATTTAATGAAAAATGTCCGCCAAGCAATCAGAGAAGATAACTTGCTTGAATTTAAAGAGAACTTCTTTGAAGAGTACGGATACAACAAACCCGATGCAAAAAACTTTTAAAGATTAATAATAACTCTAGCAATTTGATGAGAAATTTGCTAAGGTTAACAACGACACATTAATCCTAGTGATTAATATGTATGCAGTTTAATTACTGACAGAATGAAAATTAATAAAAAAATGGAGGAATGTTTAAATGGAATTAATTGGAGCTATGCTTCCCTTTATAGTTATTATGGGGCTAATGTATGTTTTAATGATAAGACCACAGCAAAAGAAAGCAAAAGAAACGCAAAACATGTTAAGTTCACTAAAAAAAGGTGATTCAATCGTCACAATTGGTGGCTTACATGGTGTCGTAGATGAAGTAGTCGAAATTAATAATACTGTAGTTATTGACTGTGAGGGCATTTACTTAACCTTCGAACGCCGTGCGATATCAAGAATTGTGACTAAAGCAGACACAGTAACGGCAAATCAAAGTGAAGAGTTGGGAATAAATACTCCGGAAGAAACCGTTGATCACGAATAGATACAGGGCACTTTTTTCAACTCCCTTATCTATCGAGTTAAGGAGGTAATTTCTTGGACGTTACATCCAATGGTTTTTATCTATACGATGTTTGGTTGAAAAAGAAATTGAATGAATTTAGAAAGCATGGATATAATCAAGTGAGTCTTGACGATTTGTGGGAATATTGTATTGATTTTATGTGGAAACACCATAAACCAGAAAGATATTATCAGGAAGTGAATGACATTATGTCTATAAATTCCAATGATTATTTCAATTTTGCTTCGCTTAAAGCTCAGGTCTATAATGTATCATCTCTTGACGAGATGGAACTAGATGACATATTAGGATAAGAATAAAGCAGGAACAAGTAGAGTGGGTATAAACCATCTACTTGTTTTTTCTTGTGTTTAGAATCTTTCGAATTTATTTTTACGGATTCGTTATTTATAGTGATTTTTAGTATAATAGGATTAAGAATTAAGGTGAGGAGGGGTGTTATGCGGTACGGAATTTTAACATTTGATGAACCTAAAAAGGATACATCACGTAAAATAATTCATATCGATATGGACGCCTTTTATGCTTCTGTTGAAATCAGAGATAACCCTTCCTTAAAAAATAAACCAGTGATTATTGCGAGACATCCAAGAGACACCGGAGGTAGAGGGGTCGTAACAACAGCGAATTACGAAGCTAGAAAATTTGGTGTCCATTCAGCGATGAGTGCACAGAAAGCGTTTGAGTTGTGTCCAAAAGGCTTATTTGTTCCTCCAAATTTCGAATCATACAGAGAAGCATCAAGTAAGATGCATCAAATTTTTCTTCGTTATACAAACAAAATACAACCGTTGTCTTTGGATGAAGCTTATTTGGATGTAACTGATAATCATATCAATCAAAAAAGTGCTACACTTATAGCTGAGAGAATAAGGAAAGATGTTTTTAAAGAATTAGATCTAACCTGCTCGGCAGGGGTGTCTTATAATAAATTTCTTGCAAAATTAGCTTCAGATTACAATAAACCCAATGGTATTACCGTCATCCCTCCCGAAAAAGCGCATGCTTTTCTCATTCATCTCCCGATCGAAAAGTATCATGGGGTAGGGAAAAAGTCTGTTGAGAAGATGCATGCCATGGATATTTATAATGGCCAAGATCTATACGACAAAGAAGAGTTGGAGTTGGTCAAGCATTTTGGTAAAATGGGCCATTCTCTATATAGAAAGGTCAGAGGAATCGATGATAGCGAAGTAAGAAGTGACCGGGAACCTAAATCAATTGGCAAAGAATCGACTTTTCCTCGTGATTTATCAGTTGAAAATGAAATCATCCAAGCCTTAAGACAGTTGGCTGGTAAAGTAATGAAAAACTTAAACAAGAAACAGAAACATGGTAAAACAGTGGTATTGAAGATTCGTTATGAAGATTTTCAAACTGTAACGAGACGGCGAACCTTTCCAAATTATATCGAAGATGAAGAAGAGTTATTTCGTGTTGCCGTATCTATTTGGGAAGAAGAAAGTCTGGATTTAAGCGTGCGTCTTTTAGGCATAACTGTAACCGGCTTAGACTCGATTGTTTTTGAAAATATTCCATTACCTTTATGGAATAAATTTCCTGAAGAAAGGAATACCGATCCAGATGAAAACAAAACATGAACAGATATTAACGTTTATTGAATCTTTACCGGTGGGTGAAAAATTATCCGTAAGATTGATAGCTAAAGAGTTACATGTTAGTGAAGGGACGGCATACCGGGCAATTAAAGAAGCAGATAACAAGGGATTGGTTTCCACGATCGAACGTGTCGGAACGATAAGAATCGAATCGAAAAATATGGATAATATCGAAAATTTAACCTATGAAGAGATAGTAAAGGTTATTGATGGAGAGGTTCATGGGGGGGCTACGGGACTGAAAAAGACTTTAGCTAAATTTGTTATTGGAGCAATGACAGAAGAAGCCATGCTTAGGTATATTTCTGAAGAATCGCTCATGATTATAGGGAATAGAGAAAAAGCTCAGGAGCTCTCATTAAATCATGGAGCAGGCGTACTTATAACAGGCGGCTTTAAACCCAGCCTTAATGTCATTGAATTAGCTGATCAGAAAGAGTTACCCTTGATCAGCACCTCGTATGACACGTTTACAGTTGGCACAATGATTAACCGAGCCATGACAGATCAGTTGATAAAAAAAGAAATCTTGCGTGTACAGAATATATATAATCCAATTGAACAAACCTTTTTTTTGAAAAAAGAAGATACTGTTTTTACGTATCGCATGTTAAATCAAAAAAGTACTCATTCGAGATTTCCTGTGATTTTGTCAGATAAAAGATTAGTGGGGATAGTAACCGCTAAGGACGTCGTAGGAAAAGATGATACTGTTTCTATTGAAAAAGTGATGACGAAAAATCCCGCTTATGCAAAAAAACACATGAGTGTTGCTTCGATTGCCCATACAATGATCTGGGATGGCTTGGAGGTTATGCCTGTCGTTTCAGACGATATGACTCTTATTGGCATCATATCACGGCAGGATATCATGAAAGCTATGCAATCTGTACAAAAGCAGCCTCAATCAGGCGACACCATATCTGACCAGATCAATCAAATGATAAAAGAGTCCGATGACGAAGGATACACGTTTCAAGTGACACCTCAGTCAACAGACAGTATGGGGACAATTTCTTTCGGCGTGCTGAGCGAAGTCATAACGGAATCGGTGTATAATTACTTGTCAAAATTAAAAAAGAAAAATTTAGTCGTTGAACAAATGAATTTACACTATTTCAATATGATACACTTGGATAATTCATTAACGATAAAACCTGTTGTCTTTGATGAAAACAGACGTTCAGCCAGGTTAGATGTTCAAATTTATTCAGAGAAAATTTTAGCGGCGAAAGCACTCGTTGTATGTCAGCTTATTCAAAAAAAATAGCACGAAGAAGGAGATCGTAAGTATGCAATTGGAATCTGAGAATCTAGAAGATTATGAAATGAAAAGAGCCGTTTGGGACATTATTAAAAAGTTTGATACCATTATCATTCACCGACATGTGAGACCGGACCCAGACGCTATCGGTTCCCAGTGTGGACTCAAAGAAATGATCAAAGCCACGTTTCCTGAAAAAACAGTTCTTGTTGAGGGAGCCTCTGTTGATGATTTAGAATATTTAGATACGATGGATTATGTAGAAAAAGATTTATATGATGATGCTTTAGTCATTGTTACGGATACAGCTAATATTAAACGTATTGATGGAGATAATTACCGTATGGCAAAGCAGTGGATCAAAATAGATCATCACCCACTTGATGATTCTTATGGGGAAGTCGAATGGATCAATACTGAAGCGAGCAGTTGCAGTGAAATGGTTGCCGATTTATGGTTGACTTTCCCAGATGAGATTACTATGACAAGTAAAGCGGCACGTCTTCTTTACGGAGGCATTGTCGGAGATACTAACCGATTCCTCTACGACGGCACATCGCCATACACAATGAAAGTCGCCGGCGAACTGATGGCGTTTGATTTTTCGCATACTGAATTGAATGACAAGATGAACGAAATTGAACCAACCACAAGTAAAATGATGGGGTATGCTTTGGAAAATTTCGAGTTATCCGAAGATGGTATCGGACATATTATACTGACGCAGGAAATTTTGAAAACATTGGGAGTGCAAGACAGCGATACACATCCGGTTGTACCTTTTCTTGGGAAAATAGCGGGCGTGAAAGTTTGGGCTGTATTTGTGGAACAACCAGAAGGTACCTACAGATGTCGCTTGAGATCAAAAGGACCGGTCATCAACACTATTGCATCTAATCACGGTGGCGGAGGTCATCCGCTAGCGAGCGGCGCACACGCCAAAGATATGAAAGAAATAGAAGCTATTTTAAATGAATTGAAAGCAATTGTTTAAATCTGTGTTCTCAATTAATCCTTCTTAAGTCGTATAGACTAATTTGGTGGATATGATAACCTGAGATTAAATGAATCAGATAAAAGCATATAGAGGGATAAACATGACAAAATATAAAATAAAAGAAAATTTAAAACTTTATATCGATCGAATAATTAAATACAGTACTCCGAGGCTTAAGCGGTTTTTCATCATTTTAAAAAGAAAATGGAAAAAACATCATTTAACGAAAATTCTGATTCTTTTTATGTTGATTATTTCTCTCGGTTTTAGTGTTTATTTAGCGATACTAGCTAAATCGGCGAATGTTAATTCATTACATGCCGGTTTGGCACAATCTACCTTTATTATTGATGACAATGGAGAAGAAGCGGGTACTTTGTATGCTCAAAAAGGGACATTTATAGAAATCGGCGCCATGTCTGAGAATATAGCAGATGCCGTAATAGCGACCGAAGACCAGCGATTTCATTCGCATAGAGGATTCGATCCCATTGGCTTGGGTAGGGCGGTGGTCGGGTATGTCATCAACAGAGGACAAATTGTTGGCGGGGGAAGTACCATTACGCAACAATTGGCTAAAAATGCCTATCTGTCAGCGGATCAGACAATCATGAGGAAACTGAAAGAACTATTCCTGGCTATAGAGATCGAGAAAAATTACAGTAAAAATCAAATTTTAGAAATGTACTTGAATAATGCATACTTCGGAAATGGTGTCTGGGGCGTGGAAGACGCAGCAGCAAAATACTTCGGTAAGTCGGCTCAAGAAATTACTGTGCCAGAAGCAGCGACTATTGCTGCTATGTTAAAGGCACCAAGTCATTATAACCCGCTGGACGATTATGAACGATCGATAGAGCGAAGAAACGTAGTGTTGAGATTGATGGAAGACACTGAAGTGATTTCAACTGAAGAAAAGACTGCCTATCAAGAATCCAGTTTAACTTTAGTGGATCGCTATGACCGAGAAGACGGTTATCGTTATCCTTACTACTTTGATGCAGTGACCAGGGAAGCGAAAAACCGATATGGTATAGAAGAAGAAGATCTGCTGAATAATGGTTATACCGTTTATACGTCGCTAAATCAGATCCATCAGCAGCAGATGGATGCAGTTTACAAAAATAACGATTTGTTTGAATCAGCTGAAGACGGCACGTTAGCGCAAAGTGCCTCTGTGGCTTTGAATCCAAAAACAGGTGGTGTAACAGCGGTCGTCGGTGGTAGAGGAGACTATACTTTCAGAGGGCTGAACAGAGCCACACAAAGTAGAAGACAACCCGGATCGGTGATAAAACCATTAGGTGTATATGCACCGGCATTAGAAGAAGGGTACAGCCCTTATTCCATGTTAGTGGATGAAGAACTAACTTATGGCGAGACAAACTACAATCCGACCAATCTGTCAGGAACTTATCAGGGGGAAGTACCCATGTATGAGGCTTTATCTGATAGTTTGAATGCACCGACAGCATGGCTGCTGAATGAAATAGGTATCGATAAAGGGATAAAAAAACTCGAAAGATTTGGTATAAAAGTAGCCGATGACGAGAGAGAATTAGGAGCTATCTCTCTTGGTGGAATGAAAACAGGTGTATCACCATTACAAATTGCTAGTGCTTACAGCGTTTTTCCGAATGACGGTCTAAAAGCGGATCCGCATTTCATTACAAAAATAGTGGATGCAACAGGAGCTATCATTGTAGACAATACAGAGGTTAATTCAGAAAGGGTGCTATCTTCAGATGTATCAAATCAGATGAATAGTATGCTGCTCAGTGTCTTTGAATCGGGTACGGCTAGAAATAATCAACCAAATGGATATAAAGTGGCTGGTAAAACAGGCACGACTCAATCAGAAAATGGGGTCGGTGCTACAGACCAGTGGATAGTAGGCTATACACCAGATATCGTTGTGGCGAGCTGGACTGGATTCGATGTTAATGATAATTCATTGACGACATACAGCTCACAAGGCATCGGGATGGTACTGAAAGCTCAGCTGGAAGGGATACTTCCTAATACCGAGCAATCCACATTTTTAGTGGAAGAGGCGGGCGAAGGATATCAGGAAGAAGAACCTTCGATCTTCGACCAGTTTACAGGTGGAATAGATGATGCCGGTGAAATGATCAAAGAAGGCGCGTCACTATTCAAAAACAAAACAAGTGAACTATTTGAACAATTCAGAAACAGATCAAAAAATGACTAGGTAAAGCAAAAAGATTCTTTTCTGGAATCTATTTTATATTCATGCTACACTTATAAAGAAAGAAAAAACGTTCGTTTAAAGAACGGAAAATGAAGGGATGATAGTATGTCCGTAAATATTTATGACACGGCTAATCAATTAGAACAAGACTTAATAAAAACTGAGGAGTTTCAAAAATTGGATGCGGCTTTTAAAGCTGTAAAAGAAGATGAAGAAGCAAATCGAGTTTTCAACGAGTTCAGAGAAGTTCAACAAACGATTCAACAAAAACAAATGAGTGGCGAAGAAATATCAGAAGAAGAAGCTCAACAAGCTCAAGAAATTTCTGGTAAAATTGGTGAAAACGAGACGATCACAAACCTATTAGAAGCTGAAAAACACGTAGGACAGATGATTGATGATATTAACCAAACAGTATTAAAACCTGTAAGAGAATTATATCAATAATTAATTTGAAAAGGACTTACTCTTGGAGTGGGTCCTTTTCCTAAAAACTTTAAAGAACATACGTGCCCAACAAAGGATGGATTTAAAATGGTTCGATACATACATGCGGCTGATCTACACTTAGACAGCCCCTTCAAGGGTTTGAAAAATATGCCTGAAGCCCTTTTTGATAAAATCAAGGCATCAACATTTGATTCTCTACGAAAGATCGTGGATGTGGCAATACACCATCGTGTGGACTTTGTACTAGTTGCAGGGGATGTTTATGATATAGAGGATCGGAGTATCCGTGCACAGGTATTATTAAGAAAAGAACTTGAACGTTTAAATGATGCTGATATCAGCGTATACCTGATTCACGGAAATCATGACTATATAACTAATGACGAATTGCATCTATCGCTTCCAAAAAATGTAGAGGTATTCGGTCCGGAAGTTGAAACCAAAATTCATGAGACAGCCAATAAAGAATCTATAGCCATCAGCGGTTTTAGTTATGATCGAAACTGGGTCGAAGACAGAAAAATAAAAGACTATCCCTTACGCAATAGGACAGTCAATTTTCACATCGGTCTGTTGCATGGATATTTAGAAGGGCAAAACACAGAGCATGCCCGTTATGCGCCATTTACTCTCACTGAGCTCAAAGAAAAAAATTATGACTATTGGGCTCTGGGGCATATTCATAAGCGGCAGCAGTTAGGACAGGAGCCTTTAGTCTACTATAGCGGAAACACCCAAGGACGTCACAAGAATGAACAAGGAGAAAAAGGTTGTTTACTTGTAGAATTAACTAACACTAATGAAAAAGTGACGTTTATACCCACCGCGGATATAACCTGGCAGTCTGTTACTCTAGATGTCACTTCCTATCAAGCGATAAACAAAATATTTGAAGATGTAAAAAAAGAATTAACAAAAGATCACTATAAAAATTGTCTTGTTGATCTAACTCTGGAAGTATCTGAAAATATACCATCATCCGTAATGAGGAAACTGGACGACGACGACTTTTACCAAGCGTTTCAACAAATCGAAACGACTTCATTTGTTTATATTGCTTCACACAATGTCTTAATACGAAGAGAAGAATCACGTTTGTTGTCGTTGGAAAGTTCTTTTCCAACTGCCTGGAACAAAGCTTTAGCAGATGTAAAAAAAGAGGAAGTTTTCCAAACATTGACCCATGAATTATTTTCAATGCATACTTATGCTAAATACAGTGATGAAAATAACGAAAAGTACAGAAATGACATTATTACAGCAGCAGAACGTTTGCTGCTCCAAGATTTAGGGGACGCGATGAGTCATGATTATTAAAAAAATAGTTATATATGGGTATGGTCAATGGATCGATACAGAATTTGATGTTCAGGCACCTTTCCATCTTTTTTTTGGAGAAAATGAAGCAGGGAAATCTACTCTAATGTCATTTATTCATAGCATTTTCTTCGGTTTTCCTACAAGACATAGTTCTTCAAGCCGTTATGAACCAAAAGAAAGCAGCCGCTATGGGGGTAAAATAATTATTCAAGACAAACGCTTCGGAGAAGTGAGCATTGAACGTGTCCTGGGGAAAGTGACGGGTGATGTTGTTGTCCAGTTTGAAGATGGTACGACAGGTGACGAAACGGTTTTAAGTACGCTGTTTCATGGTAAATCAAAATCTTTTTACGATAGTATTTATTCGTTTGATCTAAAGGGCATAGAAGATATTCAAGAATTGAACGAAGAACAATTCAATCGCTTTTTCTTGAGTATCGGTGCCTTGGGTCATGAGAAATATTTGAAACAAGCAGATTACTATCATTCACAGGCGGGGAAATTATTTAAACCGATGGGAAGAAAGCCGATAATCAACCAAATACAAATGAAATTAAAAGAAAAAAAACACGTGCTCGATTCGGCTAAAGAAAACAATGAATCATACGTCAAGCTAATTGAAGATGATTTAGCCAAGCAGGATCAATTGAAAAATATGGAATCGAAATTAGAAAAGACCACTGAAGAGTTAAACAACCTTAATGAACTATCAAAATATAAGGAAACGATTGAAGAAATCCAAACCATAAAAAATAGGTTAGAAGAATTACCTGATTTAAATTTACCAGAAGAAGGCTTGTATCAGTTAAAGCAATTTTATAGTGATATCGAAACGCATCAGCAAAAGATAAATGATTTGCAAGATAAGCAGAAAACGCTCCAGCAGCAGTATAAACCCTCAAAAGAGTTAGTTATGTATCAACAAAACGAAGAAGAATTAACTGTTTTTGAAAAGAATATGGATGTTTGGGAGGATAAGGTTCAAGATTTACAATTGAAAAGGAAAGATTTGTCTAACATCAAACAAATGATAACAGAAACAAAAATCAGAGAAGATATTTCTCTTGCTGACCCCCTCCCACAAACACTAATACCTGGCGACAAGGAATACCTGAAAAACACTCATAATAGGATATTAGAGCTTGATAATAAAATCACTGCTTTAGAGGAGAATGAAAAAGCCTTGCTGTATCGTATCAATATTAATGACGATATGATAGACAACATAGAGGCCCAATTATTGCCTCTTACAAGATTTAATGAATTAACTGAATTAGATAAGAAAACAAGTGACACAGACAATCAAAAGAATACAAAGTCATTTATTATACCGCTTACGGTGACTTTAACTGTTTTAATTAGTTTATATTTTTACACATTCAATCCTTTATACAGTTTTGGTTTAATTACATTGAGCCTCATATTATTTTATTTTTCATTTCGTACTGATAAGAATGGTTCAGACCGTTTTTCTCAAGAACAACGAAATCTCTTGTACCAACAAAAAAACTTGAGGAACCAGTGGAAAGAACTATTAGCTGCAAATGACGACTATCAATCAAATAAAGAAGAGACTGTCATGAAGTTAGGTAACATTAAGAACACTAAACGTTCAATTGACGAAGATTTTGAGTATTGGAAACAGAAACATAATTATTCAGATAATATAACAATTTATTCGGTTTTGGATAAGCTGGAAATATATGAAGGTTTAAGAGAATTACTTGAAGAAGAGTCTGCACTAACTCATCATACTGAGAGCACTTTAAGAGATCTCAACAAGCGATTAAATTCTTTCGAACATTTATTTACGCGAACCTTCATAGCAGAAGATGTGGTAGAAAAATTTAAAGAAGCGAAGAGTATTTTCAGGGAAATAAAAAGAGAACAACGAGAATTAAAAGAGTACATCAAAGAAACTGATGCAGTTCAACATGAAATCAATTATTATGTACAAAAAGTGAATGAAATAAAAAGGTCGAAGCGACGATTTTTCGAATCACTAAATACGACGAATCAAGAAGAGGTGTATAGTCTCTATACTACTCAAAAAGAAAAGAACGATAAAGAGACGAGATTATCTTTATTAGTGGAAAAACTTCCCGTCCGAGACGAACCTCACTTAAAAGTGCAGCTGAATCGTTTGGATGAGAAAATGATGAAACTTAAAATACAACAACAGCTATATACAACGGAGCAGAAAGATATCATGAAAGAAATGATGGAAATAGAAATGCAAATTAAGCGGTTAGAAGATGGCGGCACATATACTGAGCTTCTTCAAGCGTATGAGAATGAGAAGAGTTATTATCAAGAAGTGGTAAACGAATGGTCGATACTTAAGTCGGCTGCAGGCATAATTGAGAAAACCTTGCATCATGCAAAAGAAGACAAGTTGCCACATACTTTATCTATTGCTGAATCCTTTTTTAGTTATCTGACAAGCGAAAAATATCAGCAAATCATTTTCGATGAAGATAACTTATTTGTCATCGATAATAATGGAAATAAATGGAGCAGTGAGGACTTATCACGAGGCACAGTAGAACCATTATATATAGCCTTGAGATTAGCGTTTATTAAAGCCACAAAAGATAGTATTCAATTCCCGATTTTGATTGATGATCCGTTTGTTAATCTTGATTCCTTGCGTGTGAAGAAAATGTATGAACTTTTGACTAGCTTTGATAAAGATATTCAGTTAATCTATTTTTCTTTTGATCAACGTATTCACTCTTTTATTGAAGATGATAATTGCGTATACTTAAAAAAAGGCCGATTAGGAGAGATGAGTTATGAAAAAAATATATGACTATCAGAAAGATGAACAAGTAAATCTGCATGTATTAATTAAGTCTGCAGAAGAAAAAGTTACGCGAACAAACAAGCCATATTTGTCTTTCATTTTTCAGGATACTAGTGGAGAAATAAGCGCCAACTATTGGGATATAACAACCGAAGATAGAGAGGTTTTTAAGCCCGGGACTGTAATCAAGCTAGAGGGAAAAAGAGATGAATACAAAGGAAGTCCTCAGATACGCATCAATTCTATTCGACCCGCCAAAGATGATGAAACAAACAATCCTGAATTATATGTTGAACGGGCCCCGGTCAATAAAGACAAAATGGTAGAAGAGTTTAATCATGCGCTATTTGACATTACAAATGCCAACATGAATCGAATAGTAAGATTCATTATGAAAAAATATCAGCACGACTTTTTTCAGAGTCCGGCTGCGAAAACGAATCATCATGCTTTTATGGGTGGGTTGGCTTATCATACCATTAGTATGCTGCGCATTTCTCGGTCTTTATCTGAACTATACAGCGATCTCGATGTGTCCTTATTATTTTCGGGTATCATTTTACACGATGTAGGAAAAGTAGTGGAATTAAGCGGACCTACCGCAACAGAATACACACTTGAAGGTAAATTGATCGGTCATATTGTCATGATCAATGAAGATATAGTCCGAGCTTGCAAGGAACTGAAAATCGATGAAGATCATGAAGACGTTTTGTTGCTCAAACACGTCGTTTTAGCTCACCATGGTGAACTTGAATACGGTTCCCCAGTAAGACCCTTGATTCCTGAGGCAGAAATAATTCACTATATCGATCAGATCGATGCAAAGATGAATATGATGCACACAGCACTCAGAAAAACTGAGCCAGGTGAATTTTCTGATAAGATATGGGCCATGGACAATCGATCGTTTTATAAAAAAAACTATGAAAATCCATCCTCACAGTCTTCATAAAAACGAATGTTTAATGAAGAGTCCGTGAAAGAAAAATTCTTTTTCATTTATACGTTTTCATTTTTATATAACCTGTGGTATATTTATTTGAGTACCGAGAGTTAATGATTTAGTAATAAAAAATCAAACAAAATAATAGGATGTGTTTTAGTTAATATGAAAAAATGGTTAGTAGGCGCAATGGCTAGTTCGGGTTTGTTATTAGCTAGTTGTTCAAGTAGTCCAGAAGTAGCTTCAACTGAAGCTGGAAGAATACGTGAAGATGATTTATACGAACGTATGAAAAATGAACCAACTGAAAGTGGCATGTCATATGGAGAACAAATGCTTCAACAGATTCTGCTTGAAGATATTCTTGAAAATGAATTTGGAGATGCCGTTTCCGATGAAGAAGTAGATGCTGAATTTGAGGCGGAAGCTGAACCTTACGGGGGAGCTGAAGCATTTGAAGAAATGTTAACGGCACAAGGTTTAACTTTAGATGATGTAAAACAGAATATTCGTACCTCTTTATATGTAAAAGAAGCTATTCTTGCACATACTGATATGACTGAAGAAGATGTTCAAGCTGCTTATGACGAATACCTAGCAGGTGAAACAGTTGCTCATATTCTTGTTGAAGATGAAGAACTTGCCCAAGATATTATTGAACAATTGAATGATGGGGCGGACTTTGGTGAGTTAGTGGCTGAACATTCAATGGATACAGGCACGATTGCAACCAATGGTGAGATGGCGTTAGAACCAGATCGTTTCGTACCAGAATTTGAAGAAGCAGCTATGGAACTTGAAGAAGGCGAAATCACTGAAGAAGCTGTAGAAACAGAATATGGTTACCATGTAATCAAAAAAGTTCAAAAAGGAACACTTGAAGAAGAACGCGAGAATATTGAAACGATGATCATTGACGGTTATATGCAAGATCAACAACTTGTTCAAGAAGCTATCAGCAATCTCGTTCAAGATGCTAATGTTCAAATAACAGACGAAGAACTTTCTGGTGCTATGCAACAATTTATGGACATGCCCGGAGTAGAAGAAACGCCCGAAGGAATGGATATTCCTGAAGGAACAGAAGAAGGCATGGATACTCCTGAAGAACCAGAAGAAGGAATGGACAATCCTGAAGAAACAGAAGAAGATCCGGAAACATCAGAAGAAGATATAGAAGAAGAAACTTCTGACGAAGAGTAATTTTTAACCTAAAAACACCTTTCCATCTACTAGCTCAGTCAAGAGCCTGTGATGAAAAGGTGTTTTTATTAGGATATAAAATAATTGATACATGCTATCTTAATATATTAGGCGTTTATATTGGAAGCTGTATCTTCAACTACAGTTTGAATTTTTTCTGATTTCTCTTGTATTCGTCGTAAGCGAGGTTCTGCTTCATGCTGAAACTCTTTAGCGATAAGCTGCATTTCATCCATAAAATCATTTTGAACGAATGATATTTCAGTCGTTAATTGATTAATAGAACTTTTTAAGTCATTCACCTTATCTGAGACATCTTGAAGATGGTCAGATGTTTCGTCAACATAATTTTTTAGAGCTTGCTGATTTTCCTTACCTGATCGCGGAGTTTTGATTAAACCATAAATACCTCCAGCGACTAAGCCAGATAAACTGCCTAGTAGAAAATGTTTCATTTAAATCCTCCTCTATTATTTCAATTCTTTTTTAATTGCTGCCATGATTTGATCCAGCTGTTCTTCTGAATAGTCATCAGTATGTGTTTCCCATTTCAAGCCAAAACCATCACCCTTATCGTATCTAGGAAGCAAGTGGATATGGCCGTGAAACACACTTTGAGAAGCAATTTCTTCGTTGTTCATTAACACATTCAATCCTTTACAAGTAGGATCGAAACCTTTGACCGCTCTAGCAATTTTCGGTATTTTTGAGAACACTTTAGCGGCTAAATCATCTGAGTAATCTAAAATGTTCCTTACATGTTCTTTGGATATGACCAAGGTATGTCCTTTAGTGACTTGAGACATATCCAAGATAGCTATAACATCGTCATCTTCATAGACTTTACGAGAAGGGATGTCTCCTTCGATAATTTTACAAAAAATACACTCGCTCATATTATCCCTCTTTCACTCATTTTGTATATCATCATTTTATCATATAATAAGGTTAAATAATAAAAAGAAGCCTAAAATCATTTTAGGCGGTCTAGATATGGTAAAATAATTACATTATACGTAGGAAGGAACATATTAATGAGCCTTAAAATTGAAAATGTAACAGGCGGATACAGTCGGATGCCTGTTTTAAAAAATATCTCCTTTGATTTGAATGACGGGGAATTGATCGGCTTAATTGGTTTAAATGGTGCGGGTAAAAGCACAACAATCAAACATGTAATTGGATTGATGGAACCTTTCGAAGGCCAGATAAAACTGGATGGCAAAACATTGAAAGAAAATCCTTCATTATATAGAAAAAAAATAGGGTTTATCCCCGAAACGCCTTTGCTGTATGACGAGTTGACGCTTAAGGAACACATTGAGATAACCGCAATGGCATATGACGTAGACATTTCTGTAGCAATGGATAGAGCTATACCATTATTGGAGAAGTTTCGTTTAACTGATCGTTTAGAATGGTTTCCCAGTGATTTTTCTAAAGGTATGAAACAGAAGGTAATGATCGTGTGTGCGTTTATTATTGACCCATCTCTTTACATCATCGATGAACCCTTTTTAGGTTTGGATCCGATAGCGATAAGGGACTTGATTCAAATGATGGAACAGAAGAAACGAGAGGGTGCCTCCATACTGATGTCTACTCATGTGTTAGCTAGTGCAGAAAGAATTTGTGACAGATTTGTCATCATAGATAATGGAGAAATTTATGCTAAGGGGACATTAATTGAGTTGCGAAAAGAATTCGGCATGCCTGAAGCCAGTTTAGATGAAATGTATACACAATTGGCGGACAGGGAAGGATTTTTAAAATGACGATCGATGGGTTGTTTAGAAACAGGCAATCATATTATTATAAAAACCTGGGTAAATATTTAAAATATGTTTTGAATGATCATTTTGTCATTTTACTACTTGTATTGGGAGGAGCCACGGGTCTAGCGTATCAAAATTATTTGGAGTCAGTGCAGGTAGAGGCCTTGCTTCCCAAAGTGATTTTATCCCTGGTTATTATACTTGTTATTTTTTCCGGGAATATAAGGACGCTGGTGAAACCAGCAGATGCCGTTTTTCTTTTGCCAAAAGAAAAAGAATTTAATCTTATAATGAGAAAAAATCTCGTATACAGCTTAATATTTCATGTCTTCTACACAATAGTAATCGGTTTTTTGTCTGTGCCTTTACTTATCGGTATAGAGCAAATGGAACCAGATAATCAGATTATCTGGTTATTGACACTTGTGTTCTGGAAAGTAACTCATGGTATTCATTCGTATTATTCTTTGAAGCAGCATCAATTAGAAACCAGTAGAAACATTCGGTATGTTATCAATGTTATATCTCTGACAGGGATACTCACTAGTATATTTATTTCAGTCTTCATTGGTTTTTTTATAGCATTAGCTGCATTAAGTATCTTTTTCTTGTATGTTTTTATTTACACTCGATCTCAGAACTGGAATTGGGAGTCTCTTATTGAAACTGAACAAAGACGCACACAAAAAATATACTCAATCATCAACATGTTTATTGAAACACCTTATTCTAAACATAAAGTAAAAAGACTTAAATTTTTAGATTTCTTTTATACTTTTTCTGTCTTCAATCAAAATCCGGAAATATATTTTCTGTCAAGAATGTTTATCAGAAATTATAATTTCAGTGGACTCTATCTGAGGTTGGTTTTAATTGGAGGTATCGCTATATATTTCTCAAATAACTGGATTATTAATAGTGTTATAAGCGTTTTGTTTTTGTATCTCATCGGGTTCCAACTAATACCAATGAGGCAAGCTTTTAAAAAAACAGTTTATTTTAGATTGTATCCTAATACAGATACTGATAAGATTAACACTATTCAAAAGTTATTAGTCATATTGTTAGTGGGGAGCACAATCGTTTATAGTCTAGCTTCAATCAGTAGTGGATGGTTCACGATGACTGCGCTGCTGGTTATAAATATCATGTTTATCTATTTATTTGTATACGGTTATCTACCCAGACGTTTAAATAAAAAGGAGAAATTTTCATGAAAGTCATTTGGGATAATAAGATTGTAGATAGAGAAGAAGTCAAGATAGACTTTGAGGATAGAGGATACCAGTTTGGTGATGGTATTTATGAGGTCATCAGAATTTATAATCATATGTATTTTTGCTTAGATGATCATATTGATCGTTTCTTTTCGAGTGCGAAAAAAATAGAAATGAATGTGTTACAGTCTAAGAATGAGATAAAAATGTTGATTACTGCTCTCTTAAAAGAGTCAGGAATTAAAACAGGTAATTTATATATACAGATGACGCGAGGTAATGCTTCTCCGAGAGATCATACGTATCCTTCACAGGACGTTAAACCTCTGTTGACAGGTTCTATCACAACGGCTGAAAGAAATCTTGAGCAACTGCAAACGGGGATCAAAACAATTATTACAGAGGATATACGCTGGCTGAAATGTGACATAAAAATGATTTCTTTATTAGGCAATATCATGTTAAAACATGAGGCGCATAAACACAATGCAGACGAAGCTATTCTTCATAGAAATCAAACTGTAACAGAATGTTCATCTTCAAATGTAGCAATAGTAAAAGACGGAGCTATTTACACACATCCTGATGGTAACCTGATTTTACCCGGGATTACAAAAGTAGTTTGGAGAAATTGTGCTAAGAAATTGAATATTCCTGTGTATGAACAAGCATATAGCACTGCTGACTTATTAAAAGCTGATGAGGTGTTTTGTTCAAGTACCACGATAGAAATAATGCCGGTGAATCAAGTGGATAATCAGTCTTTCACTGTGCTTAAAAGCAATTCAATTGTCAAAAGACTGCAGGAGTGTTATAAGATCGAAATAGTGCAACAGTGTGGCAAATTAACAAATTAAATGAGTTGGTTTTTCTCAAGAAAATAAAAAAGAACATGCATGCGCTTGACGATGCGTTATTTTCTTTCTACAATAGAAGGTGCATCAATGTATTTACCATTGTTTGACTAAAGATTAAAAAGGATTGAGTAAATATGGAGTTGGAAAGAGAATCGGGGTGGCAATTACATCCTATCGGTGGAGAAACAGGTCAAGCATATATGGGGACAAGAAATGAAGAACGATTATTTTTAAAACGTAATTCTTCTCCTTTTTTAGCCGCCTTATCCCTAGAAGGCATTTCACCTAAACTGGTGTGGACAAAAAGAACGGGTAACGGAGACGTCTTAACAGCACAAGAATGGTGCAGCGGAAGAACACTTCATAAAGAAGAAATGCACATGTCGAATGTGCTTGATATTATTCGCAAGGTCCATTATTCTCAAAGTTTAAAACGTATGTTGATGAGGCTTGGCGGTAAAGTTTTTAATCCATCTGATTTTTATAACGATTCGCTTTCTGACTTAGCTACTGATCTTAGAACTCATCCCTTAATAAGAGAAGCCATCATTTATTTGAAAGAAAACATGCCTGAAGAAACAAGTAATGATAATAAAGTTGTATGCCACGGAGATATTTCACATAAAAATTTACTGTTGTCTAATGAAAATCATCTATACTTAGTTGATTGGGATTCAGTCATTATATCGGATTCTTGTTACGATATGAGTCAGTTGATGGAACGCTATATACATCCTGACAGCTGGGATAAATGGTTAAACTCTGATGACCTTTTGAATGGGGATATTTCAAAAGATAAAATCTATTGGTATGCTCTTTTAAATATTTTAAATGATTTGAAAAGTAATCATAAAAAACAAGATTATATCCGGATGAACAATGAGTTAATTAAGTTAAATATTACAATAAAGCTAATTAAAACTTAAAAAAGGGTCAGATTTTCAATCTGACCCCTTTTTTATTGAATAGAATGAAGGAGAATGAGAATGAGATTACGTCATAAACCCCATGCGATAGATAAATTAGAAGAATATTCTCAATATGTCGTTAATGATCCCGGAGAAATTAAGGGACATTGGCAGAAACGATTCGTTAATGAAAACCCAATTCATATTGAAATTGGATGCGGAAAAGGCCAGTTTATAATGGAGATGGCTAAAAAGTATCCTGCGATCAATTTTGTAGGTGTTGAGTTACTATCGAGTGTTATCATAGCGGTTCTAGAAAAACAGATAGAAGAAGACTTGCCGAACGTGCAGTTGTTGCAGGTGAATGCGAGTGATTTAACGCACTATTTTGAAGAAGATGAAATAGATCGCATTTATTTAACTTTTTCAGATCCTTGGCCAAAAAATCGTCATGAAAAAAGACGATTGACCTACAAAAATTTTTTAGCTGTATATGAAACCATTCTAAATACGAATGGTGAGTTGCATTTTAAAACAGACAATCAGAAATTATTTGAATATTCTTTAGTTAGCTTCTCTAATTATCCTGTGAAGCTCAAGGAAGTTTATCTCGATTTGCATCGAAGTGATGTTAAAGATAATGTTATGACAGAGTATGAAGAAAAATTCTCTAACAAAGGTAAGCGAATATACAAAGCTGTTCTGCAATTTCCAAAAAAATAATCTATATAATATTAAAAAGCCAAATTGTCCCTAAGAACAATTTGGCTTTTTAATATTATAGACGGCGATTATACGCGATATATATCAATAATACTACCTGAATATGCATCAGCAATAAATTCATACTGAACTAACTTGTAGTCCTCATAACGAGAAATACCACCGTAGTATACATCCGTTTTATGAGCGAATTTTTTCCAAGGTACTTTTGTTAACTCTATCCAAGATCCATCTAGTGTGCCTTCTTTAAGAAATTCTTTTTTTACATCTTTTAATATATCATCTGCTTTTAAAGCTTTGTTTTTACTATATTGCTTAAATGACAGCATACCAAGAAGAAAAAAGAACGCAAGAATGATTGAAAGAAGTGTCCATTCTTGAGAAGAATAATTTGACCATTTCATTTTTTTCGATTGAAACACAGTGACTCCTCCTTTACATTTATAGGTTAGCTCTATTTTATCACACACGCAGATGAAGTGTAATAGAAAAGGAAAGTTTAAAATTAAAGGATATTTTGTGTATAATAATAAAAGACAGGTCAATACATATAGTGAAAGGATTATAAATTATGAATATGGACCATAAAAACTCAAAAACTAAAGAGCTAATTAAAAAGACGACTGAATTACAAGGAACAAGTGGATTTGAACATACAGTAAGAGCCTTTATGCGTGAAGAGATGAAACCGTATGTTGATGAAATTGATTATGATGGATTAGGTGGAATATTCGGTGTAAAAAAATCTTCTCAAATGGATGCACCTAAATTGATGATTGCTGCTCACATGGACGAAGTGGGTTTCATGGTGTCAGCTATTACCAAGAAGGGTTTGATCAAAGTATTGCCATTAGGTGGTTGGAATCCTTATGTTGTGTCAGCTCAAAGGTTTACACTTCAAACGAGAAAGGGGAATTATCCAATTGTATCATCTTCTATCCCACCTCATTTACAAAAAAATGGAGACTCAGCCAAGCCAGCTATCGAGGATATCTTGTTTGATGGTGGATTTGAATCTAAAGATGAAGCGGAAGAATACGGTGTGAGACCTGGTGATGCCATTGTTCCTAAAGTGGAGACAGTTGAACTAGCCAATGGCAAAGCATTTTTAGGGAAAGCATGGGACAACCGCTTTGGTGTGACATTAGTGCTTGAACTACTTGAGAAATTAAAGGATGATCTTTTACCTAATACACTTATTGTCGGCGCTAATGTACAGGAAGAAGTGGGCTTGCGTGGAACAAAGGGTGCGGTAAGAAAATTCGATCCTGATGCATTCATTGCGGTTGATTGTTCACCGGCTGATGATTTAAACGGAGATGAAGAAGCTTTTGGACGTTTGGGTGAAGGATTCTTGTTGAGATTTCAAGACCCGGGAATGATATTGTCAAAAGAAATGAAAGATTTCTTGCTGGATACAGCCGATACTCATAATATTCCCTACCAGTATTTCGTTTCAAAAGGCGGAACCGATGCAGTAGCGGCTCATCAGCTAAATGAAGGCATACCTAGTGCAGTGATTGGCGTCCCGGCAAGATATATCCATACGCACCAGTCATTGTTTAGAATTGATGATTATGAGGCGGCAAGAGAAATGGCCTATCAGGTCGTGAAGTCGTTTGATCGTTCCGTTTTAGAAACGTTAAAGCTCAATAAATAATATACATTAATAATATAAACACTAAAAGGAGAACGCGATATGTTTGTAAGTACGTATAATAATAATGGTTTAAAAGATACACTGATGATTTTATTCGAGAAAAGTGAAAGTGATGTTCAAGAAGCCAACAAGTCTGGTGATTTGGTGGAAATCAAAAATAAGGAAACAAATACTATTGTAGGTTACAATCTATTCAACGCTTCGACCCATTTAAAAAATCTAACCAATGGTCCTGTTACGTTATCAGAAGAAAATATTGAAATACTGAATGATTTAATCAAAGAAGCAGCTTTCGAAAGAAAAATTGAAGCAGCAAGTGGTTCAAATTTCGTTGTAGGTTTTATAAAAAAATGCGAACCTGTAGAAGGATCAGATCATTTAAGTGTTACACAAACAGAGATAAATGATGGCAAAGAAGTGCAAATTGTTTGCGGAGCAAGCAATATTGCGCAAGGACAAAAAGTCGTTGTTGCCAAAGTAGGAACAATAATGCCAAACGGTTTGATTATATGGCCGGGTGAACTAAAAGGAGTAACCAGTGAAGGAATGGTCTGCTCTGCAAGAGAACTTGGCTTGCCTCAAGAATCTGATGGCATTATGGTTCTGGATGATGACCTAGAGACCGGAACAGACTTTAAATTATAATCTGATTGTTTTAGCTAAGACGAAGGAGGGAAACGATGACTTCTAAGTATACAGATTTTTTTGAAACGACGCATAAAAATGAAGAAAGTCATAAAAGCAAAAAAAAGAAGCAAGTTTCTTTTGACGACTCCTATTCACTTCCGAAATATGTGAAAAGTAGAGAAGATGTAGAAAAAGGCTTTAAGGAATATTTGACTGATAAAGAGGAAGATAGACGAAGAGGATATATTTCTCCTCCTTTTGAAGTGAGTAGAGTACCTTCTCCTATTTATGGCTATCACAAACCAAAAAAAGAAATAAAAAATAAGTTGAATTACGATAAATTAAAGGCAGACATGAAAAAAGAGAAAAAAGATTTTATTGTATATGAAAAACACGTAACAGAAGAACTGGAAATTTTATGGCGTGAAAGCACGTCTCAAAGAACAGAAGAGGTCCGCAAATCAAGGAAAAAGGTTGTACCTCAAATTAAATCAATGAAATTGACAAAAAAATCGTTTGGATTGAATCGGACACTTGCTGCAATAATGGAAGAAGAAAAAAGTGGAAATAACAATGAAAAACGAAATGTACCTGGCTTGTTTAATTATAAAGATAAGTCACAATCTGAAAATTAGCTGCTTTATTAACGTGTTTTAACATTAATAATGTATCACTAGCTTTTTTTGTCTATTTGCCATATAGTATATTACGATGTGAAATTAGCATGTTAGAGATAATTGGAGGCCTTTTTTATAATGAATCAAGAAACACTATATCATTTCGTAGGAATTAAAGGATCAGGTATGAGCGCTTTGGCGTTGATTCTTCAAGACAAGGGATTTAAAGTTCAAGGTTCTGATGTGAAGAAATACTTTTTCACTCAAAAAAATCTGGACGAAGCAAATATCCCAATGTTTGTTTTTGATAAAGATAATATTAAAGAAGGCATGACTATAATTGCCGGAAATGCTTTTCCGGATTCACATGAGGAAATCGTTCGCGCTAAAGAGTTAGGTCTTACTGTAAAAAGGTACCATGATTTTCTAGGAGAACTGAGTAATCAGCACACTAGCATCGCTGTCACAGGCTCTCACGGGAAAACAAGTACCACAGGCTTGCTCGCTCATGTACTAAGCGGTATTAAAGATACAAGTTATTTGATCGGTGATGGAACGGGTAGTGGTGTGAAGGACGCTAAATACTTTGTCTTGGAGGCCTGTGAGTATAGAAGACATTTCTTAGCCTATGCAACGGATTATGCCATCATTACAAACATTGATTTTGATCATCCAGATTATTATGAAAGCATTGAAGACGTTCAAGATGCTTTTCTGGAATTTTCACAACAAATAAAACAAGCGATTTTTGCTTGTGGAGATGATATGAGATTGCAACGATTGCACGCATCTGTGCCTATCGTTTATTATGGTTTTGATGAATACAATGATTTTCAAGCCAAAAACATTGAACGCTCTACTCAGGGTTCTGGTTTTGATGTTTACGTTCGAGGAGATTTTTATGGACGCTTTACTATTCCATCATTTGGTAAACATAATATCCAGAACGCTTTATCAGTCATCGCTCTTGCTCATTATGAAGGACTAGATCAGGATAAAGTCAAGGAACGGTTAATGTCATTTGAAGGTGTTAAAAGACGTTTCACTGAAAAAAATGTTATGGATACGATAATTATCGATGATTACGCTCATCATCCTACTGAAATCAGAGCAACCCTTGATGCAGCTCATCAAAAGTATCCTGATAGAGAAATCGTTGCAGTATTCCAACCACATACATTCAGTCGAACGATTGCTTTGCTGGATGAATTTGGGGAAGCTTTAGATTTAGCGGATGCAGTATATTTATGTGATATATTTACATCAGCCAGAGAACAAGATGGTAAAGTGACAATCAAAGACTTACTCGATAAGACAGAAAAAGGTAAAGAAATATTGACTGAAGAAGACATGTCACCGCTTTTGAAACATAAAAATCAAGTTGTTATATTTATGGGAGCAGGGGACGTAGAAAAATTTGAACATGCTTTTGAACGCATTTTAAGCCAGTCTCAAGCTATCAATTAAACCTTTAGAGAGAAGGTACTTATGAGCAGTCTACTTAAACTACAACGTGCTGTATTGGTTGAAGTAGTGACAGCTCTCAAGTACGTTCTCTTTTTCTATCACCGAAAGTTTGATATTATAGTCGTAGGATGGACAACTAGGAGTGAAGTATATTGACAGAAAATAAAAAACTGCTTTTAATTGATGGGCATAGTGTGGCTTTTCGAGCATTCTATGGATTACATAGTCAAATAGAGAGCATGAAAAACAAAAATGGTTTACACACAAATGCGTTATATGGCTTTCATAACATGCTGGAAGTAATTATGGGCAAGGAAAAACCGACACATGCATTAGTCGCTTTTGATGCTGGAAAAACTACTTTCAGACACGAGTATTTTGAAGAGTACAAAGGTGGTCGTTCCAAAATGCCTTCGGAATTTGCTGAACAAATTCCGTATTTGAAAGATTTATTGGAAGGCTTTGGACTTAAAAGTTACGAATTAGACAATTATGAAGCCGATGATATTATCGGGACATTGGCAAAAGAGGCCGAAGCAAATGGGTTTGATGTCGTAGTATTGACAGGCGATAGAGACTTAACTCAATTAGCTACCGATCATGTACGCATAGATATCACTAAAAAAGGTGTGAAAGATTTAAAAGAACATACCAAAGATTCCATAATGGAAGAAATGGGAATCACGCCTGACAAGATAGTAGACATGAAAGGTCTTGCCGGCGATGCCTCAGACAACATTCCAGGAGTTACCAAAATAGGCGAAAAGACAGCTCTGAAATTGCTCCATGAATATGGCTCAGTCGAAAATCTATATGAGAATATTGAAGATATGAAGAAATCAAAACGTAAAGAGAATCTGATCAATGAAAAAGAAACGGCCTTTTTAAGTAAAAAACTGGCAACGATCGATAGAGATGCACCCGTTAAAGTTACATTGGATGAATTAGATTATGACGGCCAAAATATGGAAGCTCTTATTTCCTTTTACAAAGAAATGGATTTCAATGCACATTTAAAAAAATTAGATACATCTAAATACATGGAAGAATTAGCTGAAGATGTCGAAGAAGTGAACTATACATTTGTAGATAAAATCAACTCATCGATGTTTACGGATGAAATGGCTCTTTATACAGAATTATTGGATGAAAATTATCATCATGCTGAGATTGTTTCCATAGCCTGGGGGAACGATGAATCAATTTATGTAACCGATACTGAAACTGCTACTCAATCGGACTTATTTAAAGATTGGATAGAAGATGAAAGTAAAAGGAAAAGAGTATATGATGCTAAACAGACATTTGTTGCTCTTAACAATAAAGGCTTGAAAATCAAGGGTATTTCTTTTGATATTATGTTGGCTTCTTACCTTTTGACAGCCGAGGATAGCAGTAGTGGTGATGTGTTTGATGTTGCTTCTAAACATAATTATCCAGGTGTTTCACCGGACGAAATGGTCTACGGCAAAGGCAAGAAGATCAAAGTGCCAGAAGACCATACCTTGATGAATGCTCATTTAGCCAGAAAAATTTTAGCCATTCACGATTTGTCAGAAACGCTGAATGAAGAGTTGAAAGAGAATGAACAAGAAGATTTATTGAAAGAAATGGAACTGCCGCTTGCCATGGTTCTAGCTGAAATGGAAATCCAGGGGATTACAGTAGATGCCAAGCGACTAGAAACGATGCGGGTAGAATTTCAAAAGATATTAGATAATGTTGAACAAAGAATATACGAAGAAGCTGGAGAAGAATTCAATATTAAATCGCCTAAACAACTGAGTGTTATCTTGTTTGAGAAAATGGGTTATCCAGTTATTAAAAAAACGAAAACAGGCTACTCAACTGCTCAGGACGTTTTAGAAAAATTAAGAGATCAGGCACCAATCGTCAAATTCATTTTGGAATACCGTCAAATTTCCAAGATTCAATCCACATATATTGAAGGGTTATTGAAAGTGATCGATCCAAAAACCAGTAGGATACACACACGTTATTTACAAACGGTTGCGCGTACAGGCAGATTGAGTTCAGTCGATCCTAACCTTCAAAACATTCCTATCAGATTAGAAGAAGGCAGAAAGATCAGACAAGCCTTTGTGGCCAGAGAAAAGGGATGGAAAATATACGCGTCTGATTATTCCCAGATCGAACTTCGAATCCTTGCGCATATTTCTAAAGATAAAGAGTTGATCAGAGCGTTTAATGAGGATGAAGATATTCATATGACAACAGCTATGAGAGTCTTTGGTATTGATGATCCATCAGAAATAACACCTAACATGCGTAGAGATGCTAAGGCAGTCAATTTTGGTATCGTTTATGGTATCAGTGATTATGGTTTGTCTCAGAACTTGAATATTACAAGAAAAGAAGCGAAAGTATATATTGACACTTATTTTGAACGTTTTCCTGGTGTGAAAAACTTTATTGATGATATTATTCGTGAGGCTAAAGAACAAGGTTATGTTGAGACTTTGTTTCACCGAAGACGTTACCTGCCAGATATTAATTCGAGAAATTTCAATCTTAGATCATTTGCTGAACGCACAGCTATGAACACACCTATTCAGGGAAGTGCAGCAGATATTTTGAAAATGGCTATGATTGAAATGAACAAAAGAATTAAAGAAGAAAACTTAAGAGCTACGATGCTACTGCAGGTTCATGATGAACTCATTTTTGAAGTGCCAGAAGATGAGATCGACAGGATCGAACAACTTGTAGATGAAGTTATGGAAAACACAGTGCAGCTTGCTGTTCCATTGAAAGTAGAAAGTAGTTATGGAGATAGTTGGTACGACGCTAAATAATCAGTATAAAAGGAGCGAGAGATATTCTCGCTTCTTTTATTGAGTCTAATATGTTAAAGAAAGAGATGAAACCCGTGCCTGAATTGCCAGAAGTAGAAAATGTGAGAAATGGACTAAAAAAATTGATTTTAGGAAAGATAATCATCGATACACATGTATTGTGGTCAAATATTATAAAAGAACCCTCTGTTTCTGAATTTCAAAAAAAGATGCGAGGACAGAAGATTGTAGATATCAAACGTCAAGGTAAATTTTTGTTGTTTATCTTGAATGATTATGTATTGATCAGTCATTTGAGGATGGAAGGAAAGTATCGTATCGAAAAAGCAACGGTGCCTTTAACCAAACACACACATGTGGTTTTCGAGTTGGATTCCGATGAACAGCTGAGATATCTAGATGTGAGGAAATTTGGTAAAATGAGTTTAGTAGACAAAGATAAACTGCATTTACATCCTTCAATCAAGAACTTAGGGCCTGAACCGACCGTAGAAACTTTAAAAACAGAAGATTTAATAAAAGCATTGAAAAAGACCGAAAGACCTATAAAGGCATGCTTGCTGGATCAAAAAACAGTGGCAGGCATAGGTAATATTTATGCTGATGAAATACTTTATGATGCGTATATACATCCCGAAAGAAAGGGGAACTCATTAAGCAGTGATGAAATAGAAAAATTGAAAACTTCAATTATCGGCATTATGAGTGATGCTGTAGAAAAGGGTGGAACGACGATTCGAACTTATTCGAATGCCTTTGGAGTTGAAGGAAACTATCAATCGTATTTAAATGTTTACGGAAAAAAAGACGAAACATGTCAACGGTGTCAACACAAGATCGAAAAAATAAAAGTGGCACAACGAGGAACGCATTATTGTCCTCATTGTCAGAAAATTGGAAGGTGACCGTCTTGTCTCATGTATTAGGGTTGACTGGTGGTATTGCAAGTGGGAAATCAACCGTTAGTCAGTATCTGAAAAAATCAGGATTTCCAGTGATTGATGCAGACATCATTGCGAGAGGAGTTATGGAACCTGATGAGCCCACTTATTCTAAAGTCGTTGATTTTTTTGGCGATGAAATAGTCAACAGAGACCGCTCAATCAACAGGAAGCGATTAGGAGAAATTGTATTTGGTGACAGCGAAAAACTGCGACATTTAAATGCGCTTGTGCATGAAGATATATTCAATGAAATCATGAAAAAGAAAAAAGAAATGAGCGAGCGCAAGGAGCCGCTAATCATTATGGACATTCCACTACTATATGAAACGGGTTATGAGAAATACGTGGATGAAGTGATGGTGGTCTATACCGATTATGTCACTCAATTAAATCGATTGAAAAATAGAGATCAGCTAACAGAAGCAGAAGCTATAGAGCGTATTGAAGCACAAGAATCACTAGAAATAAAAAAAAATAAAGCAGATGTAATCATAGATAATAACGGAACAATCCATCAAACCATCCTTCAAATAGATGAATGGTTGACAAAAAATGGGTATTCGTCACCCTTGTAGTCATATGGTATAATAACTATAAGAAATCTTTAGTAAAGGGATGAAATGCATGCAGTGTCCAAGATGTCAACACAATGGAAGTCGAGTTATTGATAGTCGACCAGCTGATGATGCCAGAGCCATTAGACGGCGACGTGAATGTGAAAAGTGTTCCTTTAGATTTACTACATTCGAGAGAATTGAACAAGGTGCTATTTTAGTTGTCAAAAAAAATGGGAATCGTGAAGAATTTAGTAGAGAGAAATTATTGAGAGGTATACGTAGAGCATGCGAAAAACGTCCCGTAACCGCGGAAGACCAAGAAAATATTGTTCATAAAGTAGAATATAAAATACGTGATTTAGGACTCAGCGAGGTTCCTTCTACAAAAATCGGAGAATTTGTCATGAATGAACTGGTAGATCTAGATGATGTAGCCTATATTCGTTTTGCAAGTGTTTATCGTCAATTCAAGGATATCGAAGTTTTCATGCAAGAAATGAAAGAACTGGAAAAAAAGAGAAAAGATAAATAGTATTTGAAAGGATATATAATATAATGAGTTACCCATGGAAAAATCTTCGACCAAAAGACACATTGATACTTACCAAATCAACTATCCTTTCAGATGTGAACATCTCTACAATTCTTTCATTATATCAGCCGCTGATGGGAATTAATGCAGCGAGTCTTTACTTATTAATCAAAGAATATTTGAATGTCCTGGATGAAATAGAGTTGACTCTTTCTGATATTCTCGCTCAGCTAGATATAGGCATCAGAGAATATTATGAAGCAAGAACAAAGCTAGAAGCTTATGGATTACTAAAAGTTTTTAATCATAAAGAAAATGAAGAAATTTATTTATTTATTTTAGAGGCACCCTTGGATCCGATCCATTTTTTTAACGATACTATGTTGAGAATGTTACTGACAGAAAAGCTTGGGGAACGTCTTGTTTCAGAACGAAGAGAAAAGTTTCTTAAACCCATCAAATCCAATGATGATTTTAGAGAAATCACAAAATCTTTCCAGGATGTCATTCATTTCAATATGGAGAACTACACTGAGTCTTTTAATAGGATAGATACACCGAACGAATTAACCAAAACGTCTCTTATAGAAAAAATATCGAATGATAGCGACTTTGACTGGTCCTTTTTTTCATCAGGATTAAACAAACATTTTATTAGTTCTCAAGCTATCACACCGGAGATAAAACAGTTAATCGAAACCTTCCATTCGATTTATGCGATCAATGAATTAGACATGCAAAAATTCGTACTTGAAGCGGCTGATATTACAACTGGTAAAGTAAACGAAAATACATTGACACGGATCATTCATGATCACTTCTTAGGCAAAACCAAGCAGGTCAGATCTAAAACACCAATGGGTCAGGATGACAATACGAGAATCTCAGAGTTGAGAGCAAAAGGGATTTCAAGAGAAGAAATCGAAATTATTTTGCATGCTGAAAAAACGCAACCGTTTGCCTATTTGAAATCAATAAAACAGCAAAAAGGCGGTTATGTATCGTCTAATGAAACGTGGCTATTAAAAGAACTTGTCGAGCAAGCGCCTTTATCAACTGCTGTAATCAATATTTTAATGAATTATATATTAGTCGTTAAAAATGCACCCACTTTAGAAAAAAACTTAGCAAATAAAATTGCTAATGACTGGGCTCAAAGCAAAGTGAATTCGCCTGAAGAGGCAATCATAAAGGTTAAAGAACTCTATGATTCGGTCAGAGAAAAAAACAAACAAAAACAGTCGCAAACTCAAACGTGGTCAAAATCTAAATACAAGCAGTCTTCCGGCAGAAAAGAAACGCTACCCTCCTGGGCTAATGAGTCAGAACAAACAGATGAAAAGATCAGCAAAGAAGAGGAAGAAGCGTTTAGAGAAAAATTAAGAAAAATCCGAAAGCAGAAAAGTGGTGACGACTAATGAAAAGTATGAAAAATCAACTTGGAAAAATGATGGATGCTAATAAAATGAATCAAACCTATCAAGACATTATGAAAAATCAGGTATTTAAGGATCCGGATGTGAAAAAGTTTATTGCAGACAATAAAGATGCCTTAGATAAAACAGCCATTGAGAGAAGTGCTTCCAAACTTTATGAATTCGTATCAGAAAAAAAGAAAACCAAAAAAGCTGACGAAGGATTGGCTCCTGGGTACGTTCCAAGACTTATTTTAAATAATCACCGGATAGATGTAACATATGAACCGACTCCCGAATTAGTTAATAAGCGAGCGGAAGAAAAAATAAAAAGTCGTATTCAGTCGGTCTTTCTGCCGAAAGATTTGAAAAATGCTTCTTTTGAATCTTTCGAAGTGACTAAAAAGCGTCAAGTGGCTTTAGAGAAAGCGATGACGTTTATTGAATCCTATATTAATAATCCAAAGGGATTTCACAAAGGGTTATATCTCCACGGTGCTTTTGGCGTTGGAAAAACGTATTTACTGGGAGCAATTGCACATGAGTTGTCAGAGCAAGGGTATTCCTCGACAATCGTTCATTTCCCTACGTTCGCTGTTGAAATGAAAAATTCCATTGGAAAGAACACAACAGAAGATAAATTAGACAGTTTTAAACGAGCTAAGCTTCTGATGATTGACGATATCGGAGCTGATTCCATGTCCTCGTGGATACGTGACGATGTACTGGGCATTATCTTACAGTACCGTATGCAGGAAGAGCTGCCAACGTTCTTTACTTCAAATTTCAATATGAATCAACTGGAAAACGAACATCTGACAACGTCTCAACGTGGGGAAAACGAGCCACTCAAAGCTAAACGTATAATGGAGAGAATCCGTTTTCTAGCCGAAGAAGTCGAAATATCTGGAGAAAACAGAAGACATAAATAACCTAATTGTATTGTAAAAAGAACTTCCCTATGATATTATCAAAACTATAAAACAAAGAGAAAGACATCCTTGATAAATTATCTTTTCAGAGAGAGAATGACTGCTGCAACATTCTTAAGACTAATTATCATTGACCCCTTTCGAGTACTATTTTGAAACTGAGTAAAAATAGTCGTATCCTCTGCGTTAAAGAGTAATGAAGGTAGAAGACACTAAATCATGTGTTTCTACGAATTTGGGTGGAACCACGTAGAATTTAACGTCCCATTGAACGAGATTGTCTTGTTCAATGGGATTTTTGTTTACCTAAATAAGGAGGAGAAAAAATGATTGATAAAATCAAAGTAACATTGCCTGACGGTACAATAAAAGAAATAGAGCAGGGATCAACACCTAAAGATATTGCGGGAAGTATAGCAAAATCATTAGAAAAAAAAGGATTAGCGGCCAAATGGAATGGAGAGCTCATTGACTTTAACCGCTCTTTAAATACTGATGGGTTATTAGAAATCGTAACACCGGAGCATGATGACGCATTAACAGTATTACGTCATTCGACAGCACATTTAATGGCACAGGCCATTAAACGACTCTATCCTGATGTTAAATTTGGCGTAGGTCCCTCTATTGAAAATGGTTTTTATTATGATACAGATACAAAAGAGCCAATCACAGAAGAAGATTTAGAAAAAATCGAACAAGAAATGATGAGTATTGTCAAAGAAAATTTACCAATTGAAAGAAAAGAAATAAGCCGTGAAGAAGCATTAGAACTTTTTAAAGAGGATCCATATAAAATTGAATTGATTAATGAATTACCTGAAGATGAAATTATTTCTGTTTACGAACAGGGTGATTTTGTCGATTTATGTCGAGGAGTGCATGTTCCTTCTACCGGACGCATACAAGTCTTTAAAATGCTCTCTTTAGCAGGAGCATACTGGAGAGGTAATTCAGACAATCAAATGATGCAACGTGTTTATGGCACTGCATTTTTTGACAAGAAAGCATTAAAGGAATACCTTAAAATGCGCGAAGAAGCTAAAGAAAGGGATCACCGTAAATTAGGCAAGGAATTAGACTTGTTTATGTTGTCACCCGAAGTAGGATCTGGCTTACCGTTCTGGTTACCCAAAGGAGCAACGATTCGTCGTATTATTGAACGTTATATAACAGATAAAGAAATCAACTTAGGCTATGAACATGTCTACACACCTATTATGGCTAATGTTGACTTTTATAAAAAATCCGGACACTGGGATCATTACCATGAGGATATGTTTCCACCAATGGATATGGGTGATGGAGAAATGCTGGTATTACGCCCAATGAACTGCCCGCATCACATGATGATCTTCAAAAATGATGTGCGCAGTTACCGTGATTTACCGATCCGTATTGCTGAATTAGGTCAAATGCATCGCTATGAAAAAAGTGGCGCTTTATCTGGCTTACAACGTGTACGTGAGATGACATTAAATGATGCGCACGTTTTTGTTCGTCCTGATCAAATTAAAGAAGAATTCAAACGAGTCGTGAATTTGATGCTTGCAGTTTTTGAAGACTTTGACATTAAAGATTATCGTTTCCGTCTAAGTTATCGTGATCCTCAGAATACTGAAAAGTATTTTGATGATGATGCAATGTGGGAAAAAGCGGAGTCCATGCTAAAAGAAACGCTTGATGACATGGGACTTGAATACTTCGAGGCGATTGGTGAGGCTGCATTCTATGGTCCTAAACTTGACGTTCAAGTGAAAACCGCTTTAGGTATTGAAGAAACCTTATCAACGGTCCAGCTTGATTTCTTGCTTCCTGAGCGCTTCGATTTAACTTACGTCGGTCAAGATGGTCAAGATAATCATCGGCCAGTTGTTATCCACCGAGGAATCGTTTCAACGATGGAACGATTTGTTGCGTATTTGATAGAGCGATATAAAGGAGCGTTCCCAACTTGGTTAGCGCCTGTTCAAGCCAAAATTATTCCAGTCAATTTAGATATTCATGGTGACTATGCAAAAGAGTTGCAAGAAAAATTTACTGCAAAAGGATTACGAGTAGAAGTAGATATGCGCAACGAAAAAATGGGATATAAAATTCGAGAAGCACAAACATTGAAAATCCCTTACCAACTTGTTATCGGCGATAATGAAATGGAAGAAGGAACTGTGTCTGTTCGCAAATATGGTGAGAAGAAAACCGATACAATTGATTTGGATGTGTTTATGAAAACACTTCTAGAAGAAGGGAAAAAATAATTGCCTGTTAATATTTACTTGACATTGATTCTAATTGTTGGTATTATTTAAAAGTTGAGAAAACAAAGCAGAAGCTCCCGCTTCTCGCCTAAGTGAATGAAAATCTCTGGGCAGATATGATCGTATATATAATGAAACGCAATGAGTTGTGTTTTTATGCGGATACAAGGCGGGATTTCTATAACTTATAGAAATGTCGTCTTTTTCTGTGTTTTTCTCGCAAATACTTTGGAGGTGACCACCATAGCAAAAGACATGATTGTCAACGACCGTATTCGTACTAATGAAGTGCGATTGATAGGTAAAGACGGTGAGCAAATAGGCGTGATCCAGACTAAAGAAGCAATGAGACTGGCTGAAGAAGCTAGTATGGATTTAGTACTCGTTTCTCCGAACGCTAAACCACCAGTTGCTCGTATTATGGATTATGGTAAATTTCGCTATGAACAACAGAAAAAAGAACGTGAAGCAAGAAAAAATCAAAAAGTTGTAAATATAAAAGAGATTCGATTGAGTCCAACTATTGATGACCATGATTTTAACACAAAATTGCGTAACGCTCGAAAATTCTTGGAAAAAGGCGATAAAGTTAAAGTTTCTATTCGTTTCCGAGGTCGTGCTATAACTCATAAAGAACTTGGACGTGTAGTGTTAGAACGCATGGCGGATGAAGCATCTGATATTTCAGTGATTGAGTCCAAAGCAAAAATGGATGGCCGTAGCATGTTCTTAATGCTCGCACCGAAAATTGAAAAGTAATAAGCTTTAGACTTATATTAAATTTGAGTCTGCTTAAAATTTTTAGAAAAGAGTATTGGAGGAAAATTAAAATGCCTAAGCAAAAAACGCATAGTGGATCAGCAAAAAGATTCAAAAGAACTGGTTCAGGTAAATTAAAAAGAGGTCATGCTAAAACTAGCCATATGTTTGCGAATAAATCACAAAAACAAAAACGTAATTTACGCAAATCTACGACGGTTTCTTCTAGTGACTACAAACGCATCAAACAGCAATTAGCTTATATGAAATAATAATTTAGAATCATAGGATTGTATTGAAGGAGGAAGAACAATGGCACGAGTAAAAGGTGGAACAGTAACTCGCAGACGCCGTAAGCGCGTTTTAAAATTAGCTAAAGGGTATTATGGTGCGAAACATCGCTTGTTCAAAGTTGCAAAACAACAAGTAATGAAATCATATATGTATGCTTTCAGAGACCGTAAACAAAACAAACGTAATTTCCGTAAATTATGGATTGCACGTATCAATGCAGCTTCACGTATGAATGGTTTAAGCTATTCTAAGTTTATGCACGGATTGAAAGTTGCGGGTATAGATATGAACCGTAAAATGTTAGCAGATTTAGCAGTAAATGATTCAGTAGCATTTACATCATTGACAGATCAAGCTAAAGATGCATTAAACAAGTAATCACAAAACGTAAACCATATAATTACGAGTAGATTTTACTCATAATTATATGGTTTTTTATTAACATAAAAAACAATTAATGGATTCTCTCAGCTTCATGTTATAATAAGTATAAACTTGACACTAATCAATGTATGGTGACAACACAACCTCCAACAAAACTAATTACATAGTATCAAATGGAGTATACAGATATCAATATAGTTTGTGAGGGAAAGATGAATGGATAAAGAAATAAAACGAATCGCCATAATTGGTAGTGGGATAACTGGATTGACTACTGCCTATCGATTGAAAAAACAGGTCGATAAAGAAAATCTTCCTGTAGAAGTGGTTGTACTGGAATCTTCCATTCGTTCAGGTGGCAAATTGTTTACCATGAAGTTTGGGGAACAATTTATTGATTTAGGAGCCGAGTCTTTCGACACACGATTACCTGAAGCAATGAATTTAATAAAAGAATTAAAATTAGAGAATGAAATTGAGCTAAGTCAAAACGGGAAACAAGATGTTTTTGCATTTAACAAATTGTACCATTTCGAATGTCCTACCTATAAAGGAGTTCCTATAAAACGAAAAGACATATGGAAATATGATTTGATATCCTTTCGAGGGAAACTGACTTTTCTGAAAAACACTTATTTTTCTCAAACAAAAGCAAAAAGAGAATTAACAACAAAAGAATACCTTGCTCACCGTATCGGCGAAGAGATGGCTGAATATGTAGCTGAACCTTTCTTTTCAAAAATTTATTCGAGTGATATTGATGAAATAGGTGTTCATGGTTTTAATGAATCTATTATAGAATTAGAAAAAAAATATGGGACGTGGACAAAAGCATTGGTGAACCATCCGGAAATATGGGATGGCGATGGCATGTATGGCACATTTAAAGATGGCCTTGAAACGCTGACTAATGAGTTGGCTAATAGAGTAAGCGAAAGTATTCGATTTTCAAAAAAAGTGACTGAAATAAAAAAAAGTATCAACGGAACATATATTTTAGATATAAATAAAAAAGAACAGTTAAGAGTTGATTCCATCATAGTAGCGACAGACTCTGGATCGTATAAAGAGCTTTTTTCTGACATTGAATTAAGTGATTACTTTAAAGATATTAAAATGGGCTCAGTTGGGTTTCTATTATTTAGTTTCCCGAAGGGTGCCATACACAACCCTCCTAAAGGGAATGGTTTGTTGTCCGTTAGACGTAATAATTCGTATATACAAAGTATCGTATGGTTAAACAAAAAGTGGGATCATTTTAAAGATAAAGACGAAGAACTGCTGGGAGTTTATTTTGGTCGCAACGGGGACGGGGTCATGATGTCCTTAAGCAATAAGCAAATAGAGCAAGAAATACTAGACGATGTATCAAGTATGTTGTCTATTGATAGCAAGCCTAATTATAAAATTATCAAGCGCTGGCCAAATGCTATTCCTCAATTCACTTTATTGCATGAAGAAAATAGGATAAACTTGATGGAATTTTTAAACAAAAATTATCCAGGTCTTTATTTGGCGGGAAATGGCGTTAATGGATTTGGCATAAATAACTGTATTGGCCAAGCAAACAAAATAAGTGAAGATGTAATAGCGTATATCAAAAATACAATTTAGTTTATTGGGATCCATTATTTATTCGAAATACTGAAAAAACAGCTAAAACTCTTGATGAAAAAGAGATTTAGTTGTTTTTTTTTGCTCAGAAACGTATCCTAATAATAGACTATAGAATAAGAAGGGAGATTATTATGAAGGTCACTGTCTTAGGATTTTATGGGGGTTATCCAACTAAAGGTATAGGAACAAGCGCCTACTTAATTGAATCAAACGGCTTTCACCTTTTGCTCGATGTCGGGAGTAACAGTTTATTAACTTTAGAAAGGTATGTTGATCCAATTCATTTAGATGCTGTTTTATTATCTCATTACCATCACGATCATATTGCCGATTTAGGGGTGCTGCAATTTACTCGTTTATTAAAAAGAGATGCCAAAGGAAATAAACCTCATTTATTACCCATCTATTGTCATAATGAAGACATAGACAATTTTAAGCAAATGTCCTTTGAAAATGTCACTCTAGGTATAGCATATAATGAAGAGTCTGAACTGACTATAGGACCATTTAAAATTGAACATATGAAGACACTGCATCCCGTGCCCTGCTATGCATTTAAAATCACCGAAGAAAAAAGCAATAAAACAATTGTATCTACGTCAGATTCTGGATATAAAGAAGCTTTTATAGCCTTTGCAAAAGATGCGGATTTACTGATAGCAGATAGCAATTTTTATGAGGGAATGGAAAATCATACAGTGCATATGACAGCTAAAGAATGTGGAAGAATAGCAAATAAAGCAAAGGTTAAGAGATTGATACTCACTCATTTACCTCAAACAGGAGAGCTCAATCAGTTAGTTGAACAAGCAAAAAATGAAGCTCCGTCTATACCAATTGAATTAGCACAAAAAGAAATGACAATAACTATATAGGGAGAGAAAATAAAATGTATTATGTTAAAAATCAGCGAGATGGAAAAGAAATTCATGATCCGAGAATCAATTTAGCCATAGAATATTACTTGTTAAATGAAGTCAAGTTGGATGAACCAATTCTATTGTTTTATATTAACGACAATTCAATAATTATTGGACGAAATCAGAACACATATGAAGAGGTCAATACCTCTTATGTGGAAGAAAACGAGTTAAAAGTTGTTCGCCGTTTTTCTGGCGGAGGAGCAGTATACCATGATATGGGTGTCTTGTGTTTCTGTTTTATCACTGAAGATGATGGTGATTCTTTCCGGGATTTCAAAAAATTCACCTCACCTGTTATAGATGCGCTACATCAAATGGGTGTCGAAGGAGCTGAATTAAAAGGAAGAAACGATTTAGTCATTGATGGGAAGAAGTTCTCTGGAAATGCCATGTATGCTAAAAATGGACGCATGACAGCTCATGGAACACTGATGTTCGATTCGCAGATTGAAGCTGTAGTAAAAGCTCTTAAACCCAAAAAACATAAACTTGAATCGAAAGGGATTAAATCCATAAGAAGTCGTGTAACTAACATCAAACCTTTCCTAGATGACTCTTATCAGTTTATGAATGCAAAAGACTTTAGAGATCAATTACTTCTGAATATTTATGAAACTGACGCAAAAGAAAATATAAAAGAGTATGTATTAACAGATAAAGATTGGGAGAAAATTGAAGCATTTGCTAAGCAATATACGGCCAATTGGGATTGGAATTACGGGAAATCTCCTGAATTCGAAATTGAGCGCAGTGAACGACTATCTGTTGGAACAGTTGAGGTCAAGATGAATGTTAGAAAAGGTAATATCGAAGATATCCGCATTTACGGAGATTTCTTTGGTTTAGGCGAAATAGAAGATGTGGAAAATAAATTAATGGGTATTCCTTATACAAAAAATGCTATCAAAGAAACTTTCGATAACATTGATAAAAATAAATATTTCGGCAATATTGATACAGAAGAATTAGTCGATTTATTTTACTGATTCCAAAATAATTTACAAGAAAAATCTTGATTAGTTGATGAGTCTACTCAACCGATCAAGATTTTTTTGTTCAATTCGGCAAGCTTTAATTGTAACGATTACAAATGGGTTGTAAATGTCAAACTCGATAATGTTTGTGAAAAGCTTATTCTGCAACCTTTTATATCTAATTTATTTTTTAAAAAAATAAGTTTGACGAAAAAATGACGGAAAGGGGTTTACATTCCGTCACATTTAAGCTATTATAATAATTGTAAACAGTACCACCCGGTTTTATTAATCAGAGATAATTGAGGGGAGAAATACATAATGGTTACATTATTTACTACACCTAGTTGCACATCTTGTCGAAAAGCAAAAGCATGGTTAGAAGAGTACAACATCCCTTATACGGAGAAAAATATGGCTCATAACCCATTGGAAATTGAAGAAATAAAAGCTATCATGCGATTAACTGAAGATGGAACCGAGGATATCATATCTACACGGTCCAAAGCATTTAAAGAATTAAATATTGATTTAGATGAATTGTCTTTAAAAGAATTATTCGTTTTAATTCAAGAAAATCCAACATTGATCAGAAGACCTATTATTTTAGATGAAAGAAGATTACAGATTGGGTATAACGAAGATGAGATTCGCCAGTTTGTGCCAAGAGCGATCAGAGAAATCGAGTTACAGAAAGCTCAACAATTAGTAGCTTTAACACAAAGTTAGATAAATGTTAGAAAGAATCGACAAATATATTTGTCGATTCTTTTTATAAACTGTCACAATTCTAAATTGATATATATGAAGTTGTTACTTGTATTTAAAGAACAGCTTTTGTATAATAGCAAGAGTGTGGTCTAGTAGACTGCCTATCATAGTAAAGTAAATTAACCCTAGTGGGACGTTTATTCCAAAGAAATGCGAGGTGTGGAATAATGGAAATAGAACATATCAACGATGATACTATACGTGTGATCATTGAAAACACTGATTTAGAAGCACGTGGTATCACTTTTCTTGATCTGTTAGGAAATCAAAAACAAATTGAAAAGTTTTTTTATAGTATCTTAGAAGAAGTTGATATCGACGAAGAATTTCAAGAATCTGAAGCGGTCACTTTTCAAGTCATGCCGAATAATAACGGATTAGAATTATTTATAAGCAAAGGAACTAACTTTAAAGAAGATGTTGATTCTTTAGACACGCTGAAAGAGCAAATTGATGATAATATAAATCAAAATGAGGAATCACTTGATGAAATTGATGAATACACTAAAGGTGATAACACAACCAAAGAAGTTATGATTGCTTTAGAGGGCTTCGAACAGATGATTTCACTTTCCAAATCGTTGTATTTAGAAAGTGGCACGTCAACTCTTTATAGCTACAAAAATAGATACTATCTCCATTTAACTTTCTTTGTAGAGGAAATGGTTGAAAAAACAAGTGATGAGGAAATAGCAATTGCTTTAGAGTTTGGAAATAAAACGAACACAACACCAGAAGTCTTGAATGAATATGCTGAGAAAATAATGGAGACTAATGCATTAGAATTAACGCGCTATCACTTCAAGTGAATCTCAATAATTAGTGAAACCCACAGAAATTAAATTTTCTGTGGGTTTTTTCGTTAAAAAAAAAACAATTAGGAAATATTAATACTGTATGAAAAAAAGTGAGCGAGGTGATTTAATAATGTTTATAGCAATTGATAAGCAGCATAATATAATTAAAGCGAGTGACTATAGGAATAATAAAGAATATTTCTGTCCGGCTTGTAAAGAAGAATTGATTTTCAAGAATGGATCGATTTATCAGTCTCATTTTTCACATAAGAATAACAGTGACTGTCAGACTTTTTCTGAGGGAGAAACTCCAGAGCATATGGAAGGTAAACTCCTACTCTATAAGTGGTTTAAAAAAGAAAAAATAGAGGTCCAATTAGAAGCTTTTCTACCTGCTTTGAAGCAGCGACCAGATTTGCTCATAGATAATAAAGGAACAAACATAGCCATTGAATATCAATGTAGCCCTATTTCAAAAGAAACAATAATCTCAAGAACTAGAGGTTACAATATTAATGGGTATAATGTTTTCTGGATTTTAGGTCAAAAATTAAAAGTATTAGAAAAAATAAACACAAAACATTTTTCTTACATATCAACGGATTCAAGGGAAAGGTATTATTTGTTTCAATTAGATCAGAAGAGAAGAAGGTTAGAAATATTATCTGATTTTTCAGGTTCTCAAAGTGAATTGCATTACACTATAAAAAGTGTAAGTGTATCTAGTACGTTAAAAGATGTGTTTGGGGATTCTGTCAATAAAGAAAGAAGTGTGCATGATAATAAGAAAAATAAAGAAGAACAAAAAGAGTACTTATATCAAAGGTCTTTTTATAAACATGAAAAAAGCAGATTCTTTTTTGAACTCATGTATAAGTCTGGTCTGTCGGTTGAATCTTTACCGGACAGTATATTCTGTATTGTTCGCAGTGAATGGATGATTGCTACGTTTTCCTATCAGTGGAAATTATTGATGTTAATATGGTTAGAAGAATTTGAACCTTACCAGGTCATTACAAAAAATGTTTTAGTGCGTAAAATCAAAGAGTGGGAGACAGAAAAAGTGGTTGCTTTTCAAATTATGCCTAATGTGAATACCGCAAATTTGTATCGACCTTTTTTTGAGTATATTGAAGCATTATGTAAAAATGAAATAATAAAAAAAGTTGGCGATGAAAAATGGGTTCGATATAAAGGTCGCTAGATATTATGAGGATTGAATGAGTGAATTGGAATGTTAAATTAATAAAAAGATAGATATTCTATTCGTTTTCAAATTATGTTATCATTAATTTATTCAAAAAAATATAGGAGGAAGTTTAATGACTGAATCAAAGGCTTTACCATTAAGAGAAGAATTACCTTTGGAACAAACATGGGACCTAACTGTTATTTATAAATCTGATGAAAAATGGGAGGAAGATTTCAAAAAAACTGAAATATCTTTAGATGAAGTGAAGAACTTTCAGGGACAATTAGAGACTGATGCAACGACATTTCTTCGTGCGTTGGAATCAATGCTCGATCTTTCCAGAAAAGTGAGTGCTCTTTTTGTTTATGCCCATTTAAAAAATGATCAGGATACCGCAAATAGCACCTATCAAGCGATGAATGATAGAGCTCGTTACCTTGCAGCTTTATCTCAGGAAGCTACGTCTTGGTTTGAGCCTGAACTAATTGCTTTACCTGAAGAGCAACTGTCCAATTATTTTGATGAAAAAGAAGAGTTGAAACAATATAAACATTACATCTCTCAATTGACTGCGAATAAAGCTCATGTGCTTACGGCTGAGATGGAAGCTTTATTAGCTGCTGCTAGTGAGGTGCTTACCTCTTCAAGCCAAACGTTCAGTGTTTTGAATAATGCTGATTTAAAATTCCCGATTGTCACAGGTGAAGATGGAGAAGACGTTCAGTTATCTCATGGGATGTATGGCGAACTTTTAGAAAGCACTAATAGAGAAGTGAGAAAAGAAGCATTTGAAAAAATGTATGAAGTTTATGAGAGTTTTAAAAATACATTTGCCAGCACATTGTCTGCGAATATCAAACACCATAATTTCCAAGCTAAAGTCCATCATTTCAAATCAGCTCGAGAAAGTGCGCTATCAGATAACCATATTCCGGAAGCTGTTCATGATACTTTGATCGAAGTAGTAAACGACCATTTGCCCCTTCTTCATAAATATATGAACTTGAGAAAACAGGTTTTAGAATTAGATGAAATGCACATGTATGATTTATATACCCCTATTACTGGAGAAGCCAGTCTGAAATATACTTATGATGAAGCAAAGGAAAAAACGCTGGAAGGTCTAGATGTACTCGGCCCTGAATATAAGGATGTTTTGGATAATGCCTTTGACAGCCGATGGATTGATATCATAGAGAATAAAGGGAAACGAAGTGGAGCATATTCTTCAGGTATGTATGATACCAATCCTTATATCTTGTTAAACTGGCACGATTCGCTGAATCATCTTTACACGCTTGTTCATGAACTAGGGCATAGTGCGCATAGTTACTTTACTAGAAAGAACCAGCCGTATGTATATGGTAATTATTCTATCTTTTTAGCAGAAATAGCATCAACAACAAATGAAAATTTGCTTACGGATTATTTGTTAGCATCGACCGAAGATCCTAAAGCTAGAGCGTATGTTTTGAGCCACTATTTAGATGGGTTCAAGGGAACTGTCTTCCGACAAACACAGTTTGCTGAATTTGAACACTTTATGCATGAAGAAGCTGCGAAAGGCACACCACTGACAGCAGATTATTTAAGCGAAAATTATAGAAATCTAAATGCAAAATATTATGGAGATACTGTAGAAAAAGATGATGCCATTCAATTTGAATGGGCACGTATTCCACATTTTTATTATAATTATTATGTATATCAATATTCAACTGGATTTTGTGCTGCCACAGCGTTAGCTGACAAGATTTTGAAAGGCGAAGAAGGTTCACTAGATAAATACCTTTCATACTTGAAATCGGGCAGTAGCGATTATCCAATTGAGGTAATGAAAAAAGCGGGTGTTGATATGACCGAAAGAGATTATTTAGAGAGAGCAATGGCCGTTTTCGCAGAACGTTTAGACGAGTTGGAAAAAGCTTTAGATTCTATTTAAAGTAGGAATGAGAGTCAGTTATAGTTAAAGACTGTCTATAATATAAAAAAGCCATTCTCCATTATTCAATTGTAAAAACTGAATGTGGTGAGAATGGCTTTTTTTTTTTGGAATTGCGATTTTCAATTAATTCTTACATCATTTGAAGTAATGACAAACGATTGACGCTAGCTTTTTTAACTTGGACTTTTTCATCACAAAACCCATGAAGTAATTGTTTGGTAAAAGCAGTATCGACTCGGTAACCATAATCATCATTATTTCCAGAATATAAAATACAAGAAGGTGCATTCTGTATCTTCATTTCTTGGGCTAAATTCTGATCTTTTTTAAATGCTAGTTTTGAAAAATCAGATTGAATATCTTCTTCAAACATTTCTATATCTAATTTAATCGATTCAGCAATTTGAGTAAATAATTCTTTAGTCACTTCTTTTCCTTCGTTATTAACTTTATCTTGCAGAGCCATTAGAAATTTTCTGCCTTTTTTCTTACCTTGCATTGAAGCAGCTTGAAAGGCCAAGCTGGCATAAAAGGATTCGGTGTAAAGTTGATTTCGATGGGCTAAAGTCGGGTTATCAGATTCCTTGACGATGTTTCCGATAGTGTGAAAATTTAATAGTGGGATAAATCGCACTTTTACTTTTTCGTCTCGTTCATTAGAAAATGATTCAATCATTTTTTCGGTTTCAAGACATGTTGGTCCTAATGGATTAACAAATAAGAAAACTTCAATTATATTATTTAAAAACATTTTCAACACTCACCTAGTTTATATTTTTTCTTAATTGGATTAATCTACATGGATTTTTCTTAACGTCTAATTGATTACATTACATAGATTAACAAATAAAACTAGTTTTATATAATATTCTGCTTAAAAAAAGCAATAAAAAAAATCTGTTGTAACAATTTAGTCACAAGCATTATGGATTATTTATCACTTTTAACCCTTGCTTCAAAGGCACGAGCTATTTTGTTTGTTGTGGGTCTTACAGGTATGGCGTTATCTGTAAGTATTTGATTAAATAGTACTTCACCAGTAGCTTTTGAGTCTGATTCGATTTCCAGCTCGAAATCTTGTTGATCAGAATAATAACTTTTGTCTAATACAATAATAGAATGAGGATTGATTGCTTCAAGTCGTTCAGTTTTTAGTTCAGCGGTCATGAAAAAATGTGGATCAAGCGAAATGTTTTCTTCTTTCAGGACAGATATTATATCTTTGGGCAGTATAAAAGAGCCGGTTTTAATCATTTTTTTTGCGTTTTCACTTCCTAGTACAAGCGTTGTTTCCTTATGATGTCCTTCAAAGGGAGTTTTTAAAGTCATTTCGGCATGATTTTCTTTTATTCTTATTCTAAGTGCACATTGATTCTTTTTTAAAACATGATCTTCAGTGTCAAAATAGTAGTTCTCTTGAGTAACGGGTTTGGCTCCGTCTTTAAAAAAAATTTCTTTTAGTTTCATGTATTCTTCTTCGGTTAATAAATTTTTGTATTCAATTTCTACTGCTTGTTTCATATCAGTTCCTCAATTCCCTTGCTACGGTATTTTATGAAAATATGTTACAATGATATCAATAATAACGACTAAATTAAAGTAGAGAAGGTTAAGGATATGAATAGAGATTGGGAACTTTTCCTGCTTCCTTACGACCAGACAGTTGATGAATTAAAAGTTAAGTTACGTGGTTTGAGAGGGATGTACCTGTTAAGAAAAGAACATGGCCCCATAGAATTTGTGACAGGTCGAGTCAAGCCTATCAATAGTATTTTGCTGAAGTCTAAAACGAGAAACATTTCACTCGATAAGCTTGAGACCGATATGGAAGATTTGGCTGGAATTAGAATTATGTGTCCTTTTGTGGAAGATATCCATGATGTTGTAGCCATGTTGAAAAATCGTAATGATATTAAAGTGGTGCACGAAAAAGATTATGTAAATCATAAGAAAGATAGTGGGTACCGATCCTATCATTTAATATGTGAATATCCGGTTCAGTTGATTGATGAAGTAAAAGTGGTTTTAGTGGAAATTCAAATCAGAACCTTGGCAATGAATTTCTGGGCCTCGATAGAGCATTCACTTAATTATAAATATCAAGGTGAATTCCCGGATGAAATTAATACAAGATTAAAGAAAGCCGCCGAATCAGCTTTTCAATTAGATGAAGAGATGTCCACCATTAGAGAAGAAATAAAAGAAATTCAAAAAAACTTCCGTTATTCTCAAGAGTAATTGATGTAAAGGAAGGACAGTTATAGTGAAGATCGCAATCGTTCAAAATAACACTGCAGAATCGATAGAAGTAACGCGAGAACTAAAGGAATTATTAGATAATGCAGGGATAGTTGTCGTAACTCATCAACCGGATATTATCATATCTGTCGGAGGAGATGGGACGTTGCTGTCGGCATTTCATCGGTATGCTCACCTCTTGGATAGTGTTCGTTTCATAGGTGTTCATACAGGGCATTTAGGCTTTTATACAGATTGGAGACAGTATAATTTAACTGAGTTAGTTGATAGTTTAGACAACGATAATGGTGAATTTATAGACTATCCGTTGCTTGACGTTGAGGTTATCTACAAGAACAAGCTTAAAAACAAACACTTTTTAGCATTAAATGAATCCATTGTTAAAATCACTGATGGAACGCTAGTTTGTGATGTCTACATCAAAGAGGAGCATTTTGAACGTTTTAGAGGAGATGGGTTATGTATTTCAACACCTACCGGTTCAACAGGCTATAATAAATCGATCGGCGGTGCAGTCTTACATCCAAGATTAGAAGCCTTACAATTGACAGAAATAGCGTCACTGAATAATCGTATATTCAGAACGCTCAGCTCACCAATGATTATAGCACCAGATGAGTGGATAAAAATTATTCCAATTGAAACGACTAAGTTCACGTTAACCATAGATCAATTAGTTTCAACTGAAACTGAAGTTGATTACATACGATTTCGAATTGCGAAAGAACGTATTAGGTTTGCGCAATATCAACATACTCACTTTTGGGATCGTGTGGAAGATGCCTTTTTAGGAGCAAAATCAAAAAATGAAGATAGAATGGACCGTTAAGAGCCAGCAACCGATGACTCTGAAATCATTTCTAAAGACAAAAAACATTTCCAAACGACTTCTTGCGAAAGTGAAATTTCAGGGAGGACGTTTAGAAGTTAATCATCAACTTAGTCGTGTCAGGAAAACGGTGCTGCAAGGAGATTTGATTTCTCTTACTATACCTATAGAAACAGGCAGCGATGTTCTGGAAATCTCGCATAAAAAGATTGATGTTTTATTCGAAGATGATCATTTTCTTATCGTTAACAAACCAAGTAGTATTCCTTCCGTACCTTCCTCGATTTATAGGAACCATACAATGGCTAATCGAGTAAAAGGCTATATCGAAAAGAATAATTACAAACATAAAACAATACACATTGTTACACGTTTAGATAAAGATACTACAGGTGTTATGATTTTTGCTAAACATTCCTTAGCCCATTCATATTTAGATCAACTCTTACAAGAAAAAAATCTTTATAAAGAGTATGTTGCGTTTGCTGAAGGTGTAATAGAGAAACCTTCGGGGCTCATAAATATGCCAATTGGTCGAATGGAAGATTCTATCATCAAAAGGCAGATCGATGATATGGGGAAACCTTCTTTAACGGAGTATTGGGTAAAACAAAGATATACTGATGCAACAAAAGTGAAAGTTCAGTTGCATACGGGGAGAACGCATCAAATCAGAGTGCATTTTGCAGCTTTAAATCATGCTTTGCTTGGAGACACACTATATAATTCTAAAGCAAATAACGATCTTATTGAAAGGCAAGCGTTGCACTGTGCCAAAGTAAGTTTTAAGCATCCATTTACAGATTCTCAGCTTACAGTAGAAGCTCCCTTATCAGAAGATTTAATTTTATTAACTAATCAATTGGAGAGTATGCGCCGTGACTAGAAAGTATAAGCGTAAAAAAACGAATAGCAATAAAACGCGCTCCATTTTATTGACGACACTACTTGTTAGTGTTGCTTTTTTAATGGGGTTATGGTTTGGAAAAAACAATGTTTCTTTTCAAGGGCTTGAAACGTATGTAAATGAAATGTCTTCTCAAATCCGTTCAGTTTTTTCGAATTTAAATGAGGATAAGAAAAGGGAGAAATTGGCTGACTATCATTTTTTCGATATGGACCAAGGGTCATCCGTATTACTGGAAGCGTTTGATGGCACTACCATATTGATCGATACGGGACGTTACGATGATAGTGATCCACGTATCATCAATTACCTCAATGCTGAAATTGGTATTGGAGGAGAAATCGATTTACTCATATTCACTCACAACGACGCGGATCGTATAGGTAATGGCGATTTGGTCTTGGATTATTTTCAAGTAAATGAAGTGTGGATGAACGGGATGGATCATACAAGTGAAACTTACAGTGAAGTATTGGATGCCTTGTCAGAATCGGACGCGATATATGCCGAGCCGAAAAATGGTTATACAACAGAGATCGGTGCTTTTTCAATCGAAGTCTTGCATCCGTTAGAAAATGAAAAACAAAGTAGTCAAAACGATGAGTCTATTATCACACGGATCACACTTGGAGATACAGTATTGATGCATATGGGAGATGCAAATATCGCTGTTGAGGAGCGCATCTTAAATGAAGCATCTACTGCTAGTCTTCAATCTGACATTATAGTATTAGGTAATCATGGATCGAGTACGAGCACAAGTAAAGAATGGTTACAAGCCATTAAACCATCCGTTGCTATATATCAGGCTGGGGTGGGAAATCACTATGGAACCCCTCATAGAGAAATCGTCCAATTATTTGATGATCATCCAGCAGAACTTTTAGGAACGGATAATTATGGGACGATTCATATCGTTGTTAATGAGAACAATCAAATCGACATCTCTACCGAGGATGAAGGGTAATGTATGTGGTGTTAGAAGAAATCGAAAACAATACGGCTTGTTTGATCCCGGATTCTGAAGACGATCTCATCTATGTTCCAGTTGTATCTCTACCTGTATATTTTGAAGTTGGTGATATTCTCATTGTTAAAGAAAAAGACAATAGTCAATTCATACTAGAAAAATAGAGAAGAATATCTGATAACAGATTAAAAAAAAATTTTGCTAAAGAAATCAAGTAATAAAGAACAAAAATGAGAGAGTCAAAGAGCTTTATGCATATAGTGGTGAGGGATGCCGGCATCTAAAAATCCGTCACCTTTTACAGAATAGCCGATTTTTTCGTAAAATGAGATGGCATGATCCTGTGAATCAAGAGCAAGATGTGAGGCGTTTAATTGCTTTTTAGCAATCTTTTCGATTTGCTCGAGTAGCAGTCTGCCTATTCCCTGTTTCCGATAAGCAGCAAGGACTGCAACGCGTTGGATTTTTACAGTGTCATCCTCTTTTTTTAGTAATCGAGCAGTACAGACAGGTAACTTGTCTTCGTAACCAACGATATGCAAGGTTTTATCCTCCAAGTCATCAATTTCTAAGGATTCATCAACCTGTTGTTCCTCTATAAAAACTATCTTTCTTATCTCTATGGCATCAAGATAAATTTGAGATGATGTGTCGGTGGTAGTTAAAAAATGCATATTATCCCTCTTTTCTGAAATTATGTCTTACTATAGCAATATTTAACATTTAGGTCAATATATCCGCAAATGCTCTTTTAATAAAGCATCAGGTCTACTATAATGTAAGAGAAATGATTAAAAAGAGGGGGATTAAGTGATCAATTGGAAAGAATCCAAATTAATGTTCTGGACTGTGTGGTTATTGGCAGTTGCCATACTCATTTATCTACTCCAACGCATTGATTTTATATTGAACCCGCTAGTGGGCATACTTACGGCATTGTTTATGCCACTGCTAATTGCCGGTTTTTTGTATTATTTATTAAATCCTCTGGTTAAATTGCTGGAACGTATCAGAGTGAAGAGAATAATTGGTATAACAATTGTAATGATATTATTAGTTGGATTCATCGTCATGTCTATCTTATTAGGCATTCCGATGTTGATAGAGCAAACATCGAATTTAATTTCCGGGATACCTGAATTTATAAGTGAACTCGAAAAATATGCGAACCGATTGGCAGAAGAACCGTGGATGCAGCAGATCGATATCAGTTTAGCTTTGGAGAATTTGGAAATATGGTTAAGAGATATTGGGTCAGGTTTCTTAACTGGAATTGTCTCAGGTGCAGGAAGCGCTATTCAGGCATTCACTCAAGTAGCATTCTTGTTTGTTACAGTTCCGGTCATATTGTTCTACATGCTTCATGACGGCAAAAAATTTCTACCACATATCGTCGATATTGCGCCATTAAAGTATAAAAAAAATATCAAAGAAATGATTATGAAAACAGATGACACGATTTCAAGTTATATCAGTGGGAAAGGGTTGGCTTCCTTAATAGTGGGCGTCTTGCTCTTTCTCATGTATTCCATAGTTAATATGCCTTCTGCCTTTCTGTTATCCTTTTTTGCGGCTATTACTAATTTCATCCCTTTTGTTGGGCCATTTATCGGCGCAGGACCGGCAATCGTGGTTGGACTGATCGAATCACCGGGACGGGCAATACTGGTAGCCATCTTTGTTATAATTGCCCAACAATTAGACAGCAATTTTTTGACACCATTATTAGTCGGTAAATCCTTAGCGATTCATCCGCTGACAGTGATATTGGTGTTACTGGCTTCCGCAAAAATTGCTGGTTTAATTGGCATGTTGATAGGTGTACCGGTTTTTGCTATTTTAAAAACGATAGGAACTTACCTGTTTAAAATGTATCAAGATGAAAAGTTCAACAAGTATTCACTAGAAAAAAATAAATATAAAGATTAAGGACGTTTACATTGACTGAAAATAACAATAATGAGTTAAATAAAGAAGTAAAAAGAAGAAGAACGTTTGCTATTATTTCCCATCCCGATGCTGGTAAAACAACTATTACTGAACAACTGTTGCTTTTTGGTGGAGCAATCAGAGAAGCTGGAACAGTTAAAGCAAAAAAATCTGGCAAGTTCGCAAAATCTGACTGGATGGAAATAGAGAAGCAGAGAGGAATCTCTGTAACAAGTTCAGTTATGCAATTTGATTATGACGACAAGCGCATCAATATATTGGATACTCCAGGACATGAAGATTTCTCTGAAGATACTTATCGTACATTAATGGCGGTGGATGCTGCTGTCATGGTCGTAGATAGTGCAAAAGGTATAGAAGAACAAACCAAGAAACTATTTAAAGTGTGTCGTATGAGAGGCATTCCGATTTTTACTTTTATGAATAAGTTAGATAGAGATGGTAGAGAACCTTTAGAACTAATAGAAGAATTGGAAGAAGTGCTGGAAATCGATGCTTATCCAATGAACTGGCCGATAGGATCAGGTAAAACTTTATTAGGACTATATGATTTATACCATAATCGAATCGAAGCGTTTAGACCTGAAGAATCAAATAAGGGTGAACGATTCATCTCGCTTAATTCAGAGGGAGAAATTGAAGGAGAACACAAGATAAAAAAAGAAAGTTTGTATAAGCAAGTACTTGAAGAGGCTTTGCTTCTTAAAGAAGCGGGGAATGAGTTTTCTGAAGAAGCTATAGCAGCAGGGAAACTAACACCTGTGTTTTTTGGTTCTGCCTTAAATAATTTTGGCGTACAGACATTTTTGGAAATATTCCTGCAATTTGCTCCTGAGCCATCTTCTCACGAAACAAGAGGTGGAGAGATAGTTCAACCGGCAGAACCAACGTTTTCAGGATTCATATTTAAAATACAAGCCAACATGGATCCGCGTCATCGAGATAGAATTGCGTTCTTACGAATTTGCTCCGGTAAATTCGTAAAGGGAATGGACGTGACATTATCACGTTCAGGTAAAAAAATTCGACTCTCAAATTCAACTCAATTTATGGCTGAAAGTAGAGAAATTGTTACTGATGCGGTAGCAGGAGATATTGTAGGCCTCTATGATACTGGTAATTTTCAAATAGGGGATACTATATATGAAGGTAACGATAAAATAGAGTATCAGGAGTTACCACAATTCACACCTGAACTATTCATGAAGGTTGAACCGAAAAATGTTATGAAGCAAAAATCATTTCATAAAGGTATCAATCAACTTGTGCAGGAGGGTGCAATTCAACTCTATAAATCATATCACACAGAAAGTTATATTATTGGTGCTGTAGGACAACTTCAATTTGAAGTTTTCGAACACAGAATGCGAAATGAATATAATTCTGAAGTCATTATGTCTTCGATAGGTAACCGTATTGCAAGATGGGTCAAGCCGGAACAATTGGATGAAAATATGGGATCAAGTAGAAATATGCTTGTAAGAGATCGATTCGATCAGCCGCTATTCTTATTTGAAAACCGATTTGCTATGAGATGGTTCAGTGATAAATACCCAGAAGTCGAGCTGACTTCATTATTATAATAAAAAAAACACATTCACATTTCGGGTTCAATACAATGAACCTGAAATGCAGAATGTGTTTTTTTATTCAATAATTTAAACGGATGAGCTAACGCTTATATTTTTATGTGAGCATGGACTGGTATTAGTCAGAAATGTTTTCTCCACTGTCATTACTTTGAAGCTCATTAACAGATTCAGATGCTGATATTTTAGTAATGACGATACCATCATTTTCAACTGTGGCTAATATTTTTCCGGGTTCCGGATTATTTAAATAAAATTCAGCGATTTTATCTTCGATTTGTTCTTCGATAACTCTTCTTAATGGTCGTGCTCCCATTTTAGGATCATAACCCAAGTCAACCAGTTTTTCTTTTGCCTGCTGATCAACACTCAGCGAGATTTCGTGTTGGCTCAGAGCGTCATTGACATCTTGCAACATCAAATCGACAATTTCCAGGAGGTTTTCTTTAGTAAGAGAGTGAAACTCTACGATGCCGTCAAAACGGTTTAAAAATTCTGGTTTAAAGTAATCTTGGAGATGGTTCATAATAGAATGTTGTTCGCCACTTAATTGTGCTCCAAACCCAACACTCGATTCAACATTTGTTGTTCCCGCATTACTTGTCATAATAATGATCGTTTCTTTAAAGTTTACGGTTCTTCCTTGGGCATCAGTTAAGCGTCCATCGTCTAACACTTGTAAAAACATGTGCAGAACATCTGGATGAGCTTTTTCAACTTCGTCGACCAGGATTAAGCTGTACGGGTTACGTCTTATTTTTTCAGTTAATTGTCCCGCTTCATCATACCCGACATATCCTGGAGGTGAACCAATAAGTTTAGACGTGCTGTGTTTTTCCATATATTCACTCATGTCTAAACGCACATAGGCATCTTTACTACCGAACAGCTCCAGCGCTAATGTCTTGGCTAGCTCTGTTTTTCCCACACCAGTAGGACCTATAAACATAAATGATCCAATCGGACGATTTTTCTGTCTTAATCCAATACGATTTCTACGAATCGCTCTTGCAACTTTATCAATGGCCTCATCTTGACCGATGACATGGTGTCTAAGCGATTTGTTTAAGTCTTTTAATTGTGTTTGTTCTTTCTCTTTTAATTCTCCAACTGGAATACCTGTTTTAATTTCAATAATATTGATAATATCTTGTTCTGTTACTTCGGGTTGCTCAGACTGAGGTGTCTGCTGATCAATCATTTCTCTAAATTTAGTCGCCTGGTCACGATAAAAGGCTGCTTTTTCATAGTCTTCTTGTTCCAAAGCTTCTTGCTTGTTTTTTTCCGCGTCGATTATTTTATCTTCCAAATCTTTTGGATCGACAGATTGAATGGTTAAATTCTTTTTAGACCCTGATTCATCCATTAAATCGATGGCTTTGTCTGGAAGGAAACGGTCTTGGATATAGCGATGGGATAATTCTACCGCACTTTTAATCGCTTTATCTGAATATTTTACGTGATGATAATCTTCGTATTGTTTTTGAATACCTTTTAAAATAGTTAAGGTTTCCTCTATTGAAGGTTCATTTACTCTTACGGGCTGTAAACGACGTTCCAGTGCAGGGTCTTTTTCTATTTTTCTGTATTCATTTAAGGTTGTCGCACCAACCAACTGTAATTCACCTGTGGCTAACGCAGGTTTCAAGAGGTTACCTGCATCCATATTGTTCCCTTCAGCTGAGCCTGCACCAACTATTTCATGAACTTCGTCGATGAATAATATAATCTTATTATCTTGACGTAATTCATTCATCAATTGTTGCATGCGTTCCTCAAATTGACCTCTGATGCCTGTTCCTTGAACGAGGGAAGCGACATCTAAACGAATGACTTCTTTGTCCTGAAGTTTTTGAGGGACTTCTCCGTTCACTATTTTTAGAGCCAAACCTTCAACGATCGCTGTTTTACCAACACCGGCTTCTCCTGTCAGTACTGGATTATTCTTTTTTCGTCTATTTAAAACTTCGATGACACGTTCTATTTCTTTATCTCGACCGATGATAGGATCTATTTTACCTTCTTTAGCGAGTTGGTTTAAATTAACACCATACTCACCAAGTATTCCACCGCGACCGTCACCGCTACCTTGTCTAGGCGGTTGTTGATTGTTCCCGGGGAATGGTTGATTCGGCGGGGTAGGCGGTTGTTCGTTGGGGTTCTGCTTTTGCGATAGCGCTCTGAATAAATCATCAAATTGATTGAATCCAAAGGGATCTTGATTGTTTCCTTGATTTAAAAGCCCTTGCTGTTCCTGCTGTTTTATTTCACGATAACATTTTTGACAGAGATCAATTTCTCGCTTGCGACCATTGACGCTTGTCGTTAGATGAATAGTTGCAGGTCGTTCCATACAACGTTGACAAATCATAATATAAAACATCCTTTCTCTTATGGTTTGATTCAATTATACTCGTAATTATGTCAAAGGTCAGTTCAAAACAGTTCAACATATCAATATCCGGACTATTTATCTGACCAATACTGACCTTTGATAATTACATTATACATTGACCAATTTTGACTTTCAAGCACTAAATATGTAGATTGAGAAAAAATAGTTGTAGGTAAGGGGGAAAAATGGTAATCTGTTAGAGAAAGAAAGAATAAAATGGAAGCTTAATGGGAAAGTACTTTGCAAACCTTATAATCCCTTAAAGCGTAGACGTTCTATTCCTTTCGATAAAAAAATAATTTATTTAAAAGGAGAAATTCAAATGGAAAAAAGAGAATATACAATTATCGCAGAAACAGGTATTCACGCTAGACCAGCTACTTTATTAGTTCAACAAGCTAGCAAATTTAATTCAGATATCACTTTAGATTATAAAGGTAAATCTGTTAACTTGAAATCAATCATGGGCGTTATGTCTCTTGGTGTTGGTAAAGGTGCAGAAGTTTCAATTACTGCTGATGGCGCTGACGAAAAAGAAGCTATTGAAGGAATTGAAGGAACAATTAAAAATGAGGGAATGGCTGAATAATGACTTTAAAAGTATCCGGAATTGCAGCAAGTGATGGAATCGCTCACGCAAAAGCTTACTTACTGGTCGAACCAGACTTAACTATCGAAAAAACTGATATTTCCGATACCGATTCTGAGATGACTCGTTTAACAGAAGCTATGGATAAATCTAAAGAACAATTAACTAAAATTAGAGCTATTGCTGCGGAGTCATTAGGTGAAAATGAAGCGCAGGTTTTTGATGCGCACATTATGGTATTGTCAGATCCAGATTTGATAGATCAGACTAAAGCAGTAATCGATAGTGAAAATGTTAATGCCGAATTTGCTTTCAAACAAGTAACTGATACGTTCATTACAATGTTTGAGGGAATGGAAGATAACGCTTATATGCAAGAGCGTGCAGCTGATATTCGTGATGTCAGAAAACGTGTACTAGCTAGTCTGCTGAACGTTACCTTACCATCTCCAGCAACAATTGAAGAAGAAGTTATCATTATTGCAGAAGATTTAACACCGAGTGATACAGCTCAACTAAACAAAAAATATGTAAAAGCATTTGTAACAAACGTCGGAGGTCGTACATCTCACTCTGCTATAATGGCTAGATCATTGGAAATTCCAGCAATCGTTGGAACAAAAGATATCACAGAACGAGTATCTGAAAATGATATGTTGATCGTAGATGGATTAGAAGGCGATGTTTACATCAATCCTTCTGAAGACGAGATTTCAGCTTTCACTAAGAAAGCTAAAGAACATGATGAATTGAAAAAAGAATGGGATCAATTATTAAACGAACCTAGTGTAACTAAAGATGGCAAACATGTTGAACTAGCTGCGAATATTGGTACACCAAAAGATTTGGAAAGTGTAAAAAACAATGGTGGAGAAGCTATTGGTTTATACCGTACAGAATTCTTATATATGGAATCAACAGAACTACCATCTGAAGAAGACCAATACAATGCATATAAAAAGGTATTAGAAGGTATGGGCGATAAGCCGGTCGTTGTGAGAACAATGGACATTGGCGGAGATAAAGAGCTCCCATATTTGAAATTACCAAAAGAAATGAATCCATTTTTAGGTTATCGCGCTATCCGAGTTAGTTTAGATCAAGATTCTATTTTCAGAACACAATTAAGAGCTCTATTGCGTGCATCAGTTCATGGAACATTACGTATTATGTTCCCAATGATTGCAACGTTACCAGAGTTTAGAGAAGCTAAAGCTATGTTAGAAGAAGAGAAAGCCTTGTTGCTTGAAAAAGGAGTTAAGGTCTCTGATTCTATTGAAGTGGGAATTATGATTGAAATCCCTGCAGCTGCGGTGTTAGCTGATCAATTTGCTAAAGAAGTCGACTTCTTCAGCATCGGAACAAATGATTTGATTCAATATACTATGGCTGCGGATAGAATGAACGAACGTGTTTCTTATCTGTATCAACCATATAACCCTTCAATCTTACGCCTTGTTAAAATGGTCATAGATGCAGCGCACAAAGAAGGAAAATGGGCAGGTATGTGTGGAGAAATGGCTGGAGATCAAATCGCAGTCCCTCTGTTAGTAGGACTAGGATTAGATGAATTTTCTATGAGTGCAACAAGTATTCTTAAAACAAGAAGCTTACTCAAAACATTGGATTCTAATAAGATGAAAGAATTGTCTGAAAAAGCTCTATCCGAATGCACAACTGTGGATGAAGTTATTGAATTAGTTAATCAATATGTAGAAAATTAATTGAGAAGATTGGGTCCTCTACGGGCTCAATCTTTTTTATATTCCAATCTTTTTTAGGAGTGAAAATATGGAAAAAATCGGATTTATTGGTACTGGTGTAATGGGGAAATCGATTGTAGGTCATTTGTTAGACAATAATTATACAGTGACTATATATAATCGGACAAAATCTAAAGCTGAAACACTTATAAGTAAAGGTGCACTTTGGCGAGACTCGCCGAGAGAAGTTGTTGAAGAATCGGATGTGATATTTACGATGGTTGGGTATCCTTCTGATGTAGAAGACGTATATTATGGTAAGATGGGAATCTTTGAAGCGGCTATATCAGAAAAAGTACTTATTGACTTAACGACTAGTACACCATCAATGGCTGTAAAAATCAGTCAGACGGCGTCAGAACAAAACGCCAGAGCTTTAGATGCGCCAGTATCCGGGGGGGACTTAGGTGCTAAAAATGGAACACTCACGATAATGGTAGGTGGAGAACAGAAGGCTTTTGATGAGATGAAGCCTATTTTGAACTTGTTTTCATCCTCTTTAGAACTTCAAGGGTCCTCCGGCAGTGGTCAGCACACTAAAATGGCAAACCAGATCATGGTAGCCGGAACAATGACTGGCTTAACTGAAATGCTTGTTTACGCCAAAAAAGCAGGCTTAAATCTTGAAAAGGTGATCAAAACATTAAGCGGGGGAGCGGCGGGGAATTGGTCTTTGGAGAATTATGGACCTAGAATTTTGAAAGAAGATTATTCTGCTGGCTTTTTTGTTAAACACTTTATTAAAGATTTGAAAATAGTTCTTGATGAAGCGGATAAAATGGAAATAGATTTACCTTCCACAAGGCTAGCAAAAGAACTGTATGATCAATTGGGTCAAGCTGGATATGATGAGAACGGAACACAAGCATTGATCAAATTATGGTGGGAATCCGACTAAACACATCTTAATCAGGATAAACAAAAAGAATCATCGGTAAATCTTACCGATGATTCTTTTTGTTATAGACTTTTAACCGCGCAGGTCATTCACATATTGAGTAAGGCGATCCATAGCAATTTCTATATCTTCCAAACTGGAGGCATAACTGATTCTGAAATAACCTTCGCCTGCATCACCGAAAGCGTCACCCGGGATCATGGCAACTTTATATTGTTTAGCAAATTCATAACAAAAATCATAGCTTGTTATTGATATGTCTTCAGGGAGAGAGGCAAAGACGTAGAAAGCTCCTGTGGGTTCCGTTGTGTCCAAGTCTAATTTTCTTAAAGCCCGTACAACAGTGTCTCGACGTTTTTTGTAAGCTTGCTTCATTGGAAGTGCATCGTCAATGCCGTGGGTCAAGGCCTCGATTCCAGCGTATTGCGTAATGCTGGAGGCGCTTGTTACAAGTGCCTGATGTGTTTTTAATAGTTCAGTTGTCAAACTCTCAGGTGCGAAAATCAGACCTAGGCGCCAGCCTGTCATAGCATGAGATTTAGAAAGGCCATTGATTACAATGGTTTGACTTCTTAAATGTTCTCCAAGCGAGATATGGGTCTGATCATATACAAGTTCACTGTAAATCTCATCACTAATGGCTAGCATATCAGGATAGGTTGAGAGAGTTTGAGCCAGATTAATGACGTCGTCTTTAGTCCAAGTGACACCGGTAGGGTTATTAGGATAATTCAAGATAATAGCTTTAGGTATTTTGTCCAACCTTTGAATCGTTTTGTCTACCATGTCAGAGGTAATTAAAAAGTCTGATTCAGAAGTGTCCACGTAAACCGGTATTGCTTGGCTCATTTTTACTAAAGAATCATAGAGAGAGAAAAACGGAGATGGGATTAAAACATAGTCTCCGGGATTAAGAATCGTAAATAAAGAAGTGGCTAACGCTTCAGTGGCACCAACAGTAGCAATCACTTCAGTCTGTGGATTGTATTTGAGGTTGTATTTAGTCTCTACAAATTTTGATGCAGCTTCTCTGAGTTTAATGTCTCCAGCCGTACTTGTATAGAAGGAAAAATTAGAATCGATTGCTCTTTTTGCAGCATCTTTAACGTGTTGCGGTGTAGGAAAATCCGGTTGTCCGAGTGTTAAACGAATCAAGGGCTCAAAAGCAGAGACCTGATCATCAAATTGTCTGATTTTAGAAACATCCAAAGCTTTTATTTCGCGATTCAAATTATAAGTATGTGTATTTGTCATGTGCTTTCCTCCTAGTTCAAATTATTTTACCATAATTCTTCTAAATAATTGATAGTTAATTCTTGAGAACGAGTCATCAATGACAATAAATCCTTAAATCGTAGCGCATCTAATGTAATTCGAGCTGAAATCTGTTAAAATAAAAAAGAAAAGAAAATAGACAAAAGAATGAGAAAGGGGAAAACAAATGAATTCATCCCAACTTATACCAATTATCAGACGTTTAGAAGCAATGCGCGAAGATCAATCGGAAGAAGTACAAGTTAGACGTTTTGAAAAAGACGGCATCGAAAAATGCATCGTGCGTTATGATGGCAAGTCTAAAATGTTCGAACTTGAAGATCGCACCGCTCAGCAAACATATGAATTCGATAATATTGATTATGTGGCTGTTGAAATACTCGAACTGATTGAATCGGCTACATCTACCCAAGAGTAAGAAGTGCACAAAGGGAAGTGCTTTGTGTACTTCCTTTTTTTTAGAAAATCCCCTTTCGTGCATTGAAATAATAGTTTAGGAGGGAAATAATGCTGAGTAGTTTTAAGCCCACGTGGATGGTTGAATCCATTTATCAAATTACACCTGAGCAATTAAAGAAAGCCAACATAAAAGCTATATTAACAGATTTAGATAACACGCTGATTGCCTGGAATAATCCAGAAGCAACTGAAGAAACTATTCGATGGATCAAACTAATGAAAAAAAATGATATCAAAGTTGTTATTTTATCAAACAACTCCAATAAGAGAGTGAAAAGAGTAGCCAGCATACTGGAACTAGATTTTATTCCAAATGCATTGAAACCATTAACGTTAGGCTTTAAAAAAGCTATTAAAGAGTATTCTTTCCCAAGAGAAGAATGGTTAATGGTAGGAGATCAAATCATAACCGATATAAAAGGCGCAAATAACGCTGGGTTCAAAAGTGTTTTAGTTAAACCTATTTTAGACTCTGATGCTTGGAATACAAGATTAAACAGATTCGTAGAGTTGAAAATAATGAATTACTTGATAAAAAATGATTCAGAAATGAAATGGAGAGATACGATACATGGAAGACGAATTAATGAATGATGAAATGAGATGTATTGGCTGTGGGGCTATCTTACAATCAAAAGAGGAATCAAAGTCTGGTTATCTTCCAGCTTCCGTATTAAGTAAAAGCGATTCGGAAGATGATGTATATTGTAAACGATGCTTCCGGTTAAGACATTATAATGAAGTTCAGGATGTTGAGCTAAATGACGATGACTTTTTAAATATGCTTCAGGAATTGAATCAGGAGGATGCTTTAATAGTAAACGTTATAGACATCTTTGATTTCAATGCAAGCATTATTTCAGGAATTCAAAGATTTGCGGGTAATAACCCAATAATAATTGTAGCGAATAAAAGTGACCTTTTACCAAAAGTTCATCGAAAAAGCAAGTTACGTCAATGGGTGACAGAACAAGTACAGAGTCACGGCATTAGACCTCAAAATGTTTATTTAGTTAGCGCGTTAAACAAAGAGTCCGTTACAGATTTTATGGAAGCTTTAGAAAAAGAACGTAAAGGAAAAGATGTTTATGTTGTAGGAACAACCAACGTAGGCAAATCAACATTAATCAATCAAATAATCAATATTGCTACAGAGTCAGAGAACACAATCACGACATCTTATTTCCCAGGAACGACTTTAGGTAAGATCGAAATTCCACTGGGCAACAAAAAAGTGCTCGTAGATACTCCTGGGATCATACAAAAAAATCAATTATCACATTATTTAAATCCTCAAGAATTAAAAATCGTCACTCCAAGAAAAGAAGTTAAACCAAAAGCTTATCAATTGAATGATCAGCAGACATTGTTTTTCGGTGGATTAGCTAGATTTGATTACTTGATGGGAGAAGGAAAGCAGTCATTTGTCTGTTATCTTTCAAACGAAATAACTATTCACAGAACAAAAACAGAAAACGCAGATGAACTATATGAAAATCATTTAGGCGAGTTGCTATCACCACCTAATGCTGAATCCGTCGCTTCTTTTCCTAAATTAAAACGGCATGAATTTAAAATCAAAGAACCGTCAGATATAGTATTCAATGGTTTGGGGTGGGTATCCATCGATGCTACAGATATACAAGTAGCAGGCTGGGCACCAGAAGGTGTAGATGTTATAGTGAGAAAACAGCTTATTTAATAAATGTAAAGACACAGAAAAGAGGATCAATATGAAATTAACAGGAAAACAAAAGCGTTTTTTACGTGCGGAAGCAAATCATTTATCACCCGTTTTTCAAATCGGAAAAAATGGTTTAACTACTGATATGGTTGAAGAATTTGAAGAATCACTTGGAAATAAAGAATTGATGAAAGTGCAGTTGCTTCAAAATACTGACTGGACTGCTTCTGAAGCGGTGGCCTTCATTGAAGAAAATTCCGAAATTACCGTTGTACAAAAAATAGGCAAAGTATTAGTTTTATTTAAACCTTCTGAAAAAGAAAAGTATCAGCGTTACTCTTCTCGCTTGCCTAAATCCAATCATTCATAAAGGGGAGCATGACCGTTGGTAAATATAGTTGCGGATGTCGTCGTTGAACCTAAAGTAATCGATGAGCTGTATGAGACGTTTCCACGGAGAAAAGTAGGTATATTAGGTGGAACATTCAACCCCCCCCATTTAGGTCATTTGATTATTGCTGAACAAGTGAAAAACCAGCTGGGGTTAGAAAAAGTAATGTTCTTGCCAAGTGCTAATCCTCCACATAAAAAAGAAAAGAAAACCATCGATGCCAAACACAGGATAGCAATGATACATGAATCGATCAAAGATAACGAAGGGTTTTCAATAGAAGAAATTGAAATCCGGCGTGGGGGTAAAAGCTATACTTACGATACGATTGTTCAACTTAAAGAAATGAATCCTGATATAGAATTTTATTTTATTATCGGAGCGGATATGGTAGAGGATTTAAAAAACTGGTATAAAATTGATGGCCTTTTACAAATCGTACAATTTGTAGCGGTCAATCGTCCTTACCACAGTTTAGATACGTCTTATCCAGTTATTGCAGTTGACGTACCGAACATTGATATTAGTTCGAGTTTGATTCGTCAAAAGGTTATGGATGACTGTTCAATAAAATATTTAGTTCCTACAAAAGTTGAGAAATATATCGAAAGTGAAGGATTATATAAAAATGAAAAAAATTCAGATGGATTATCAAAGTGATTTAATTAGTATAAGTAGAGAAGAACTAATTAAAGTTATGCAGGATTCAATGAGTCAACGAAGGTACAGGCATGTATTAAGAGTAGAGAAAACGGCTATAAAACTTGCCGGAAAGTACAATATTGATAAAGAAATGGTTAGTATCGCTGCTTTAGCGCACGACTATGCAAAAGAAAAACCTGATGAAGAAATGCGAGATTTGATTATCAGTGAAAACCTGGAATTAGATATGTTGCAGTTTGGAAGTAATATTTGGCATGGTCCTGTTGGGGCGGTCCTCATGAAGAATGAATATCAATTAGAAGACGAAGCTATATTAGAAGCAATAAAATTTCATACCATCGGGAGTCCGACAATGGGTGAAATTGCTCAAATAATATACGTTGCTGATTATATAGAACCTAAACGCTCACACAGAGGTGTAGATAAGGCAAGGAAATTAGCTGAAAAAGACCTGTCAGCGACGGTTGCTTATATAACCAGACAAACATTAAAACATTTAGTTTACAGAAAAAATAAAATATACCCCAAAGCTGTAGAGACTTATAACGCTTGGGTGGTAGAAAAATAAGGGGAAAAAGTATGACTCAATCATCAATGGATGTACTAGAATACGTAGTAAAAGCGGCAGATTCAAAGAAAGCCGAAGATATATTAGCACTGGATATGAAAGATGTTTCGTTGTTAGCAGATTATTTTGTTATCCTGCATGCAAATAATGACAGACAGTTAAATGCAATCTCATTAAGTATATTAGAAGCAGCTGAAAAAAATAATCAAGAGGTTAAACGAGTTGAAGGAAAAGATAACGCACAATGGATCCTTATTGATTTAGGAGATGTTATTGTTCACTTGTTCAAACAAGAAGATCGCGAGTTGTATAAATTAGAGCGCTTATGGTCTGACGCAGAACAAGTAGATATAAGCAAATGGCTTGATTAATGACTTACAACTGGTTTGCCAAAGTATATGATAATCTCATGGATGATAGTCTTTATGACAAGTGGTTAGTCTATACACAAAGATACATCCCGAGTGGAGAAAAGATACTTGAACTTGGCAGTGGAACGGGCATACTGGGGTTGAAACTAAAAAGTAATGGTTATGATATCACTGGTTTAGATTTGTCTGATGAAATGTTGAGTATTGCATACAACAGACAGCTTGATGAAGGGGTGTCATTTCCTTTAATACAAGGTGATATGAGAAATCTAGAACATCTACCCATGTACCCTGGAATTATATGCTATAGTGACGCCCTATGTTATATGGAAAATGAGAAAGAAGTTTCGATTGTTTTTAAAGAAGTTTATAACCGCTTGGAAAAAAACGGCACATTTTTATTTGACGTACATTCTATCACTCAAATAGAAAAGTTTTTAACATCGTCATTTCATGCAGAAACAGATAATATTGTTTTTATATGGGATAGTTTTGAAGGGGAATACCCTTATTCAGTGGAACATGAATTGTCTTTTTTTGTTAATAACAAAGATAATTTATATGAAAGGTTTGAAGAGACACATAAAGAAAGAACTTATCCGATAGATGTTTATATTGAATTGTTACGAGAAGCGGGTTTCCATACTATCGACGTGAGCGCTGATTTTACAGATGAAGTGAGTGAAGAGAGTAAGCGCTGGTTTTTTGCTTGTACTAAGTAAGGGGTTTGTTTATGAAAGTATGTGGGGTTGTAGCCGAGTATAATCCGTTTCATAATGGGCATTTGTATCATCTTCAAGAGGCTAAAAAGAAGACTGAAGCTGAAGTTATGATAGTAGCCATGTCAGGCAACTTCCTTCAAAGGGGTGAGCCCGCAATTGTTGATAAGTGGGACAGAGCATCACTTGCGTTGCAGCATGGTGCGGATATCGTTGTCGAGATACCTGTAGCTTTTAGCGTCCAGCCGGCGGACTTATATGCAAAAGGCGCTATAGAGCTTTTGCATCACCTGGGCATTCAGGTATTGAGTTTCGGAAGTGAATCTGGAGAAGGTTCTGATTTTGTTCAAGCTGCAACTGTTTATCTAGAAAAAGAAAAAGAAATAAATGACCTTTTTCGTAAAGAACAAAAACAAAAACTGACTTATGCAAAAAACATGAGTGATATTCTCTCAAAACATTTTCCAGAATTCAAACTGGATCTTACTGAGCCGAATAACATGCTTGGCTTCGCTTATGCAAGAGCACTGAAAAAATATAACAGTTCAATTGAGATTGAAACGATTCTCAGAAAGAGCAGTCACTATCATGATAGTGACGTCATAGCGGGTAATGAAATCGCCAGTGCAACAGCCATTAGAAATCTGCTGTTTTCTGAAGATAAGTGGGATGATCATCAAACACTGCCTTTTCCTAAAGAAACAAAAGAGATTTTAAATAAAAGTAAACATGTAAACTGGGATGATTATTTTCCATATCTAAAGTACCGAATACTGACAACCCCGCACTCTGAGTTGAGTCGGATTTATTTAATGGAGCAGGGTTTAGAATATAGAGTGAAAGAAGTCATTAAGGAATCTTCCAATATGAATGACTTTTTATCTCGATTAAAAACGAAACAACTTTCATGGACAAGGCTACAGCGTCTAAGCTTTTATATGCTGCTTAATCAATCAAAAGTAGAAATGGAAAAGATGACAGAGGGCATAGAGTATATACGCGTATTAGGATTTAATGAAACAGGACAAAAATATTTAAGTCAGATAAAACGTCATTTAAAGAAACCATTGATCACAAACATAAATCAGAAAAACAACAAGTTACTCGCTTATGATTTAATGGTGGGGGATGTTTATAGATTAGCCGATCAAAATAAAATTGTGAGCCAAGATTATAAAAGAAAGCCTCTTAAAATACATTGACATTGTCAGCTTAAAATAGTATAATTATTTTTGTTGCTCAATTAAGTGAAAACTTTTTAAAAGTAATAATTTAAGTGTCTATGATATTAGGTTGAAAAAGACGTTTAACACTGAGGTGAAGTCTATGAAAATCAAATGGGCATTAAATGAATTAAAAAAATATCAGGATTCTTCTTTAGCTGTAAATGGATCCGTCGATTTAGAAAAGTCACTGAAAAAACGTGACGATGAAATAATCGCGACAAGTCCAGTTTCCTTAAAAGGAAGTTTATCAGTTGAAGAAAAATCTGTTTATTATGTTGATTTGATGGTGAGTGTGAGAATTACTATACCATCTTCTCGTTCTTTAGAACCAGTAGATGTGTCAATGGAATTCCCATTTTCAGAAATCTATCTAGCCCCTGATTCTCCTGTTAGTTTGAAACAATTTTCAGAAGAACAGTTAGCTGAACGATTGTCCGCGGATATATTAGATCTCAGTAAACCAATTGAGGACGCAATCCTAACTAATAAACCCAGTCAAGTATTTACTGATGAAGAGCTTGAGACGGATGATTTACCGAGCGGGAAAGATTGGATAGTATTACCAGAAGATCAGCATAAAGATCACATTAATTCATCTAATGATGAGGGAGATCCGAGATTTGCGGTGCTTAAAGATCTCTTCAAAGAAGATAACGAGTGAGCATATAGAATTTTAATCCTTTTAAGGAGGTGTGTTGGAAAATGGCAGTACCTAAAAGAAGAACATCTGTTAGCAGAAAAGCAAAAAGACGTACTCATATCAAATTGGACCTTCCAAACATGAGTGATTGTCCTAATTGTGGCGAAGTTAAACGTAATCACCACATTTGTACTTCTTGCGGACATTACGCAGGCAAAGAGGTCATCAATAAAGAAGCTTAATTTAATCGATCTATCAGATAAATTAAATTATATAAAAAAGTGTTTATGACTATTGTTCATAAACACTTTTTTTGATTCTCTTTAGGTTATGTTTTACATAAATAACATTGAATTATAATTCGAAGATAAGAAATGGAAGTGACTTCGTGGGCTCATTAACAAATGTACTCCCTTTAATTGGTTTTTATTTAGCGCCATTTATTATATTTGTTTTTTCAAAATGGATCAATAAGCAATTCAAATCGATACAACTATCGATAAAAGTTGTCGATTTGATTATACCCTATATGATTTTGCTTCTGTTCATCATCAGTCAACTCTATCTAGCAATTAATCTTTTGCCTTACCTGTTTATTATAATCTCAGTACTAGGTATTCTTTTAGCATCTTATTATACGTTCTACAGACAAGAGTTGAATCTTTATCTGTTTTTCAGAATGTGGTGGCGTATAGTGTTTATTATTTGTTTGATTACCTACGTCGGTGCAGGTATCTGGCTGATATATCAAGGAGTAATTTGAAGGAAGAGTTAGTAATAAAAATTTAATAAACAAGCGTTCCCTAGTCATATGTATCAATGACTAGGGCTTTTTTTATGTAAGTTTATAAATAAATATAATTAAGAGGAATAATGTGGTGGAAAGTGGGGAATTGTGGTAGACTTTACCTTATAAGTGGGAAAGGGGTGCAGTGAAATGTTATTAGGTGAATACAAACATTCAATTGATGCAAAAGGCCGCTTGATTGTTCCAGCTAAATTTAGGGACGATTTAGGCGAACGTTTCATTGTAACCCGCGGATTAGACGGTTGTCTTTTTGGATACCCCATGGAAGAATGGAAGCTTCTCGAAGCGAAGTTGAAACAACTTCCTCTTGCTAAAAAAGAATCGAGAGCGTTTACACGATTCCTATATTCAGCAGCTACTGAATGTTCACTTGATAAACAGGGAAGAATTAATTTGCCCAACACATTAACTGAGCATGCATCACTTGAAAAAACGTGTTATGTGATTGGTGTGTCTGATCGTATTGAAATATGGAGCGAAGACAGGTGGACCTCATTTGCTGAAGAGGCTAATGAATCATTTGAAGACATAGCTGAAGAGATGATAGATTTTGGATTCTAACACGGATAGTCAGCAAAGGGGTAAGAAAATGCCGGAATTTCAACATGAAACAGTATTATTGAATGAGACTGTAGAGGGTCTCAATATAAAACCAGATGGTATATATGTCGACTGTACTTTAGGTGGAGCAGGACATACTGCACTTCTCTTAAATGAATTAAGTACAGAAGGTCACGTATATGCTTTTGACCAGGACATGACAGCCATTGATAACGCTAGTCAATTGTTATCGGAAGAACTAAACAGTGGAAAGTTAACATTTATACATGATAATTTCAGAAACATAAAATTCGCCTTAGAAGAGAGAAACGTTTCAAAAGTAGATGGTATTATCTACGATTTAGGTGTTTCCTCTCCTCAGCTGGACGTTACAGAAAGAGGATTCAGTTATCACAAAGATGCTCAACTGGACATGCGAATGGATCAAACTCAAGCGTTAACTGCTCACGATATTGTAAATAAGTGGGATTATAGCGATCTGGTCCGGATTTTCTTCCGATATGGTGAAGAAAAATTTTCAAAACAGATTGCTCGAAAAATTGAAGCAAGTCGAGAAAACAAGTCTATAGATACGACACATGAATTAGTGGCCATCATTAAAGACGCTATTCCAGCATTCGCACGGCGAAAAGGCGGTCATCCTGCCAAGCGTGTATTTCAGGCGTTGCGCATTGCAGTAAATGATGAACTGGGTGCTTTGGAAGATTCATTGGAGCAAGCCGTTGATATTTTAAATGTGGGTGGACGTATAAGTGCTATAACATTTCACTCGCTAGAAGATCGAATAGTCAAACAATTATTCAAAAGTTATTCAGATTTACCAGAATTACCTCGTGGGTTACCTATCATTCCAGATCATAAACAACCTATCCTGAAAATGATAAACAAAAAACCTATTTTACCTTCTGAAGAAGAACTGAATGAAAATAATCGGTCAAGAAGCGCAAAGCTAAGAATAGCCGAAAAACAAAGAGAAAAATAATGTGCTAATAATTTAATCCAGAAAGGAGAAGGGTACCAATGATGAATGACAATTTAGCTAGACAATTAGCTAATGAAACACAGCCATTAACACAACCCGAAAAGACTGAAAATAGAGAGATTGAAAAAAAACTACATAAAGGTTTAACTCGATTAGAGATTGTAGTTAGTGGTTTGTTTGTATCTGTTCTTTTTATATTGGCAGTTACACACATCACTTTATCAATGCAGGTCTCAACAATGAACAGGAGTATTCAAGACCTAGCATCACAAGCGACAATCGTTCAAATAGAAAATAGCAACTACGAACAGAATGTACAAGAATTGTCACGTTATGACCGTGTATATTCCATTGCCAAAGAAAATGACTTGAAAATGAATGAAGAGCAAATTAGGAATGTGTTTAAATGAGACGTATTAAAAGAAAATTAAAGGCTTCGAACCCTTTTCACAACAGAAAATATATAGCGATAGCGCTGTATATTTTTTGTTTTATATTGTTTTTTGGTGTATTTTCAAGGTTTGCTATTATCATGGTAACTGGAGAAGTTAACGGAGAGAACTTAATTCAAAATGTGCATAAGTTATATACGAGAAATAATACCTTGCAGGCTAACAGAGGGACGATATATGATGCAAACGGGAACCCCATTGCTTTGGATGCGAATTCATATAAAATGGTTGCCGTATTGACAGATGAATGGTCGACTCCAAAGCGCCCTATTCATATTCAAGATCCTCAGGCAGTGGCACAAGTTTTATCTGAACATATGTCAATGAGTGAAGAAGAGCTTCATGACAGATTAACCTTGGATAACAGTCAAGTAGAGTTTGGAAGTGACGGGAATAATTTAACTTATGAAACAGTGAGCGGAATTAAAGAAAGCTTAGAAAAACAAGAGTTGACAGGTATAACGTTTGAGGAGAAAAAAAGTCGACTATATCCAAACGGAACGTTTGCATCTCATACGGTCGGTTTAGCTCAAAGAGATAGTGAAGCTGAGGACAGTCAATCGCTTAAAGGTGTCTTAGGTCTTGAAAAAGAATTTGATGACATATTAAGTGGTGAAGATGGATGGATAGAATATCAGCGGGATCGGTTTGGTTATGTTATTCCCAATCAGGAAATAGAAGAAGTTCTGCCGACTGATGGCAATGATATACAGTTGACAATTGACAGACGCATGCAAATATTTCTGGAAAGCATTGTCGAAGACGTCAATGCTGAACATGAGCCAGAAGCAATTACGGCTACGTTGATGAATGCAAAAACAGGTGAAATTTTAGCAACAACGCAGCGTCCAACATTCAATGCGACGACTAAGGAAGGTATCGATCAAACCTGGCAGAACTTTTTGATTGAATATACTTTTGAACCCGGATCTACCATGAAGGTAATGACATTAGCAGCAGCGATTGAAGAGGGAACGTTCAGACCCAATGATTATTATCGTTCAGGTAAGATTCAAATTGGCGGGGGCACTGTCCATGATGTCAAACCAGAAGGCTGGGGTTATATCTCCTACCTTGAAGGACTGGCTCGTTCCAGCAATGTTTCTTTTGTGCATCAAATCGAAGAAATGGGTTATGATAAGTGGAAAAATCATTTAGATTCCTTTGGTTTCGGTCAAGAAACAGGCATTTCTTTACCCAATGAATACAGTGGGTCTAATCCTTATGATCGCACACTTCAAAAAGTCAATACATCATTTGGCCAAGGAATATCTGTAACGCCTATTCAAATGCTTCGTGCTTTTTCGGCAGTCACCAATGAAGGGAATATGGTTGAACCTCACTTGGTCAAAAAAATAATAGATACCAAAACAGGTGAAGAAGAGCTTGTTGAAACTGAAGAAACAGCTACGTTGATATCTAAAGAGACAGCGGTGCAAACACTTGAATATTTAACTGAAACAGTATACAGTGATGTAGGTACAGCCAGAGGGTATGAAGTAGAAGGATTTGAAATTGCAGCTAAAACAGGGACAGCTCAAATCTCTCGTGAAACAGGCGGATATTATTCGGGAGGTTCGAATTATATCTATTCAGTTGTGGGTATGGGACCTGTAGAAGACTCAGAACTTATCTTATACGTGACTGTACAAAAACCGACATTAAACGGTGTTGGTCACGGGAGTCATGTGGTTCAAAAAATATTTAATCCAGTTATGAAAAGAGCACTGGAATATTACTCTAATGCAAATGATAGTGAAGTGGATTCAGTTGAAGAAGAAAAACAACAATTAGAAAATGTTATTCAACAAAGCACTCAAGCTGTGATGGATCAATTAGATAACGAAGAAATAGATTACAGCATTATCGGTTCAGGGGATACGATCGTTCAGCAGCATCCAGATCCGAACGCTGAAATCGATGCATCAAATCGTGTCATGCTTTTGACTAACGGAGCCATGACTTTGCCTGACTTGACAGGTTGGTCAAAGAGTGACGTGTTAAAATTGGCAGAATTGACTGGTATAGATGTTACATTCGAAGGTGAAGGCTTTGTATTGTCGCAAAACCTACCTGCCAACGCCTTTATCGAGAGTGGAAATGAACTGACAGTAGTTTTGTCTCCTAACCAATAATTTAGCTAGTAAGGAAGGAATAGAATAGTGCAAAGCATTCAATTAATATATCCACTGCTATTAAGTGGAGTAATCGTTACAGGGTTAATGCCTGTATTTATAAAGTATTTTAAGCAAAAACAAATGGGCCAGATAACCAGAGAGGAAGGTCCTTCTTGGCATGAAGCAAAATCAGGCACGCCTACTATGGGAGGCATCACACTTATCATAGCCGTGTCGATCATTTCTTTGATATCCAGTGTGGTTTTTCCGGTCAATTCGTTACTCGTTCTCTTACTTATCTTTATATTATTAGTTTATGGAACTATCGGTTTTGTTGATGATTATATAAAAGTCATTATGAAACGTAATTTAGGATTAACAAGTTTGCAGAAACTGATCGGACAAATAGTAGCGGCTATTCTGTTTTACTTTGGTGTTTCACGAGTCCTAGATATTCAAAGTATCGCTTTGCCTTTTGGGAATGAAGTAGAGTTAGGCTATTTTTATGCTTTGTTTATTTTATTTTGGTTAGTTGGTTTTTCAAATGCGACGAATTTGACGGATGGCATTGATGGATTACTAGCAAGTACTGGTTTTATTGCTTATTTTAGCTACACTATTATTGCTATTCTTCAAAATCAGTATGAAGTAGCTATCTTTACATCTGCGATCATGGGCTCTTTGATTGGCTTCTTTATTTTCAATAAAAAACCAGCCAAGATTTTCATGGGTGACGTCGGTTCGCTTGCTTTGGGAGCTAGTTTAGCTGCAGTGTCTATTGTTTTAAATCAGGAGTGGACATTACTCTTGATCGGGATAATATTCGTAATTGAAACAGCCAGTGTCATGATACAGGTGACATCATTTAAATTAACAGGTAAACGTGTATTTAAAATGAGCCCGATTCATCACCATTTTGAAATGGTAGGATGGAACGAATGGAAAATAGTTATTATTTTTTCATTGATAACTTTAATTGCTTCTTCAATAACGTTTTTAATGCTTTAGTATACTGAAAAACTGGTAGTAGCTTTCTACTTCCAGTTTTTTTAGATTCATTGTAGACTTGTACATAAGTAATTTTAAATATTAGAGGAGTTTTTTATGAAAAATGCATCGCAGTTTAAAAATAAAAATGTCTTGGTATTAGGTCTGGCAGTCTCTGGCTATAACGCAGCGCTAGTACTTAATGAACTTGGAGCTAATGTGACCGTAAATGATTTCAAAGACTTAAGCCAAAGTGCTGAAGCTAAAGATTTAACAGATAAGGGAATTGTAGTAATATCAGGAAGTCATCCTTTAGACCTGTTAGAAAAACCACTTGATTTTGTTGTTAAGAATCCGGGTATTCCTTACACTAATCCTTTAGTAAAAAAAGCCAAAGATAAAAATATCTTAATCATTACTGAGGTAGAGTTAGCTTACTTGATATCGGAAAGTCCGATTATCGCTATAACGGGCACCAATGGAAAAACAACGACAACAATGATGATCGAAAGGATTTTAAATGAGAATCGTTCTATCGGAAAAGCTTATGCAGTAGGTAATATAGGAACACCGGCCAGTTTAATTGCTCAAAAGTCGTCTGAAACAGATGATCTGGTTTTGGAAGTATCAAGTTTTCAGTTAATGGGGATAGAGAAATTTCATCCGTCGATTGCAGTTATAACCAATATCTATTCAGCACATCTAGATTATCATAAAACAAGAAATGAATACGTTAATGCGAAGTTAGCAATAACTAAAAATCAATCTTCAGCCGATTACATTGTGTATAATTATGATCAAGATGAATTACGCGAGTTAGTATCGAGTACTGCCGAGGCAAAATTAGTGCCATTTTCTCGCAAAAATGATTTAGATACTGGCGTTTATGTGAAAGGCGACGTTATTATGTATAATGGAGAACCGGTAATGTCTAGGGATAATATCTTGATCCCGGGAGAACATAATTTGGAAAATGCACTAGCTGCTATAGCTGTTGCGAAACTTAAAAGAGTAAAAAACGAGGATATCATCAATGCATTCCAGGAATTTAAAGGTGTGGATCACCGTATGCAGTTAGTAGATACCATAGAGAATAGACGATTCTATAACGATTCCAAAGCCACTAACACCTTGGCGATGATTCATGCATTAGAAGGATTTTCTGATCCGATCGTGTTGCTTGCTGGCGGGTTAAATCGAAACGAATCGTTTGATGATTTGGTCCCACTATTAAAAAAACACGTTAAAGCTATCATTACTTTTGGCGAAACAAAGCACGAACTAGCTAAAGTCGCCAAATATGCCGATATCGCTAAGATTGTTGTAGCAAATAGTGTCCCTGAAGCGACGTTAGCAGCTTTTGAAAATAGCGAAGCCGGAGATGTTGTTTTATTGTCTCCAGCTTGTGCAAGTTGGGATCAATACGTTAATTTTGAAGAACGAGGTAATGATTTTATCGATACAGTCAAGTCTATAAAGGAATCAGTCAAAGGAGGTTGAGCACAAACGTGCGATAATTATGAAAATTCTAGTTACAGGTGGAGGTACAGGGGGCCACATTTACCCTGCATTAGCGTTAATGAACAGAATGAAAGAAGTGGATCCAGAAACTGAATTCCTTTACGTGGGGACCGATCGAGGACTCGAAAGTACAATTGTCCCTGATCAGGGATATAATTTCGAACCGCTTAGAGTTGAAGGATTTAAACGGAAATTAAATTTTCAAGGATTAAAATATAATATAAAAACGATTCAACTGTTTGTAACGTCAATTAATAAGGCGAAAAAAATAGTTAGAAAATTTGAACCAGATGTGGTGATCGGTACCGGTGGTTACGTGAGTGCACCTATGTGTTATGCTGCATCAAAATTAAATGTCCCCACACTTATTCACGAACAAAATAGCGTAGTTGGGCTGACTAACAAATTTTTAGCAAGACATGTTTCGGCAATAGCTATTTGTTTTGATGAAGCTCGTGATCAATTTGGAAAACACAAAGAGAAAGTCATCTATACGGGCAACCCTCGTGCGCAGGAAGTGGCCAACTTTGTACAGACCGATGTTTTGTCTGACTATCAATTAGATCCTGATAAACATACTGTTCTTATTTTTGGAGGAAGTCAGGGAGCGTCGAAGATAAACGAGACAGTAAAGAATAGTTGGCCACAGTTGATAAATAAATCTTATCAGACTCTATTTATCACTGGCAAAAACCACTACGAGCATATTAATAAAGAATTGGAAGAATCAACACGATATGTTTCTGATTCATCATCAAGTGGAGTGAAAATCGTGCCTTATATCAATAATCTTCCAGAGGTGTTTGCATCTGTTTCGTTAGTCGTTTCCAGAAGTGGTGCGACAACACTCTCAGAATTGACGTCATTGGGTATCCCTAGTATTTTGATACCTAGTCCAAATGTAACAGAAGATCATCAAACAAAGAATGCGCAAAGTCTTGAAAAAAAAGGCGCAGCAGTCGTATTGAAAGAAGAAGATATGAATGCTGAGCAGTTAGTTGGAAAAATTGATTTATTGATGAATGATAAAGAGAAGCGTGAAAAAATGAGTCACGCTTCTAAGCAGTTAGGTAGACAAGATGCGTCGGATTTAATTATAAACACAATCGTAAATCTTTTAAAAAGATGAAACCCTTAGGAGATAGGAATATGAGTAAAAAAGAGGGGAAACGTACAGAATCAGAAAAATTAAAGACATCAACAGATTCCTCTGTTATTCATTTGAAACAATCAAGAAAGAGATTGATAAATTGGGGAATAGTAGTCGGATTGCTTTTATTCATATTGCTTATTTCACTTTATCTTGTCAGTCCGTTTCGTTTAGCTAATGATATAAGTGTTTCTGGATCTGAGGAAGTTTATGACCAGGTCATTCTAGATTCAAGCGGGCTAAATTCAGGAGATTCTATTTGGGAAGAATATATGAATAAAAGAAAAATAGAAGAAAAGATAGTACAAGATAATCCTCAAGTTGCACAGGCAGAATTGTCTTTGTCTGGCATTCAGAATTTCGTTATTACAATTGAAGAATACAAAACAGTTGCTTATTTATCTAGTAATAATACGTATAAAAAAATATTGGAAAATGGCGATATATTAGATGAATCAGTTCCTAGAATCAACGCTAACCAACCAATATTAAATGGATTTGAAGAAGGTCGTCCTTTAGAGTTGATGATTGATGAATATGAAAAAGTAGACGCAGATGTTCAAATGCTTATTTCAGAGATCGATTATCTTCAACATGATAGAAATGACATGTTGGTAAGTGTTTTTATGAATGATGGGAACGAGATACTGGTATCTATCCCTGTTTTTGCTGAACGATTAAATTATTATAACCAAATGAAAGCAGCAGTAGATAATACTAGAGGAATGTTCGATTTAGAAGCTGGTGCGTATTTCATTCCATTTACGTCAGATAATGAAGACGATCCAGAAGAAATAGAGGGATTTTAATAAAAAGCAAGAGTAAACATCTCGTTTAACTCTTGCTTTTTCATTAATAACAGATATTTTTGTTTGTCACACAAAAGTAATCGAAAAATACCGATAAATCAATAAACACTCTTCATTCTACCTGTCAATTTATGGTAAAATGATATGAGTAGTAACTTTAATTATAAAAATTCTTAAAAAAATTATTTTAGACAGTTAAGTTTTAGAGATAGGAGGTTTCAATAAATTGAAAAATGGTGTTTATACAAGTTTGGATATTGGAACCACTTCAATTAAAGTCATTGTTTCTGAAGTTTTAAATGGTCAGATGAATGTTACTGGAGTTGGAAGTGAAAGAACAAATGGTATAAGTAAAGGTTTGATTATTGATATTGACGAAACTGCTCATTCAATAAAAAAAGCTGTAGAGCAAGCAGAAGAAAAAGCAGGCGTTACAATTGAATCACTCATTGTGGGTGTTCCTGCATTAAATATTGAAATTAAACCATTTCATGTCAGTGTGGATGTATCCAGCGCGAATCAGGAAGTTAATGATTCAGTTATTGAGAAGATGGTAAAACAGATTCGCGAAAGAAAAGTTTCCTCAGATCAAACGCTTTTATCTGTAATGATTGAAGAATTTATTGTAGATGGATTTGACGGGATTAAAGACCCAAGAAAAATGGTTGGCAATCAAGTGGAGTTGTACGGAACGGCAATGACGGTTTCTAAAACGGTCTTGCATAATATTAAAAAAAGTGTAAATAATGCGGGCTATGCTATCGACGACGTCTTATTTCAACCAAAAGCGATGTCAGAATTGATTATGTCGGAAGATGAACGCCGTTTTGGTACGATCCAAATAGATTTAGGTGGTGGACAAACAACAGTCTCCGCTATTCATGATCAGCAGGTTAAATTTTCAAGTATAATTAAAGAAGGCGGCTCGAACGTCACGAAAGATATTTCAGTCGTTTTAAATACATCGTTGAAAAATGCTGAGAAATTGAAAAGAGAAGTTGGGTATGCGTTTATTGATGATGAATCTCTAGCGAATGATCAATCTATAACGATAGATGTTGTTGGTCAAGACAATACAATTCAAGTTAAAGAATCGTATATTGCAGAAATAATAGAAGCAAGAATGGCTCAGATTTTTGAGCAAGTTAAAACTGAATTAGATGGAATCGGAGCACTTGAGTTGCCAGGAGGTATTGTTTTGACTGGCGGTACTTCAGCTATCCCCAAAATCGAAGAATTAGCTGAAGAAATTTTCAATGTGCATGTAAAAAAATACGTTCCTGATTTTATGGGTGTCCGTTATCCGTCATTCACAAATGCCATTTCATTGGTCTTTTATAAAGCGAACATGGATGATATACACGAAGTAATGAATCGTTATGTTTTGTTTGATGGTGAAACCCCATCACCCCAACTAGTTAAGCTGCAAGACACAAAAACAGTGAATACGAATGAAAAAAAATTAAATGAAAACACAGAAAATAATGAGACTATTATAGACAAAATCAAGAATTTTTTAACACATTTTTTTGATTGACAACTTTATAATTTCTACAGGAGGAAAAATAGTATGGATTTAGAATTTGATTCTTTTGCTGCAAATGGAGCTAAAATTAAAGTAATTGGTGTCGGTGGTGCAGGTGGAAATGCTGTAAACCGAATGATTGAAGATGGCGTACAAGGTGTTGAATTCATTGTAGCTAATACCGACTTACAAGCATTAGATATGATGAGTGCAGAAACTAAAATTCAACTTGGACCCAAATTGACACGTGGTTTGGGCGCTGGAGCTAACCCGGAAGTTGGAAGAAAATCAGCCGAGGAAAGTGAAGAAGCACTAGCAGAAGCATTAAAAGGTGCTGATATGGTATTTGTCACTGCAGGAATGGGTGGCGGAACAGGAACTGGCGCAGCTGGAATCGTAGCTAGAATTGCTAAAGAGCAAGGTGCTTTAACCGTTGGTGTGATTACTCGACCGTTTACATTTGAAGGTCCTAAAAAAGGACGTTTTGCGGCAGAAGGCATTGCCTCTATGCGCGAGCATGTGGATACCTTAGTAACGATTTCCAATAACCGTCTACTTGAAATAGTAGATAAGAAAACACCGATGATGGAAGCCTTTAGAGAAGCTGATAACGTTCTTCGACAAGGTGTACAAGGTATTTCTGATTTAATTACAAATCCTGGCTATGTCAACTTAGACTTTGCTGATGTTAAAACAGTAATGGAAAATCAAGGTTCAGCATTGATGGGTATCGGTACAGCTTCTGGGGAAAACAGAACAGCTGAAGCGACTAAAAAAGCCATTTCATCTCCGTTGCTAGAAATATCATTGGATGGAGCCGAAAATGTACTGTTAAATATTACTGGTGGTTCTGACTTGACACTATTTGAAGCACAAGATGCTTCTGATATTGTATCAGGAGCAGCAACAAATGAAGTAAACATAATCTTTGGTACATCGATCAACGAGGATTTAGGAGACGAAGTAGTCGTTACAGTTATTGCTACGGGGATTGATCCTGAAAAAAGAGGTTCTCAAGCTAAAAAAGCTAAACAAACTACCCAAAAAACTTCAACTTCAACTCAGTCACAGTCAGTAAATAAAGAAAGAGACCCTTTCGGTAACTGGGATATCCGAAAAGAACCTAATCTAAGAGATCGACACAATGCTGATTTAGATGAAAAAGCTGAAAATAAAGCTGACTCTTCAAAAAATCTCTTTGATCGTGAAGACACTTCTGGAGATGCATCTAATGCTGAAGAAATGGACACACCTCCTTTTTTCAGAAGAAGACGTAAATAAATCATCAGAAAGGAAGAGTATAAAATGAATTTAAAGGATAAATTAAATGATTATTTTTCTCTGAATGATAATGATGACGACTTAGATTATGAAGTGGACGTTGCTTCAACTCAAAAAGAGAATAAGATTATGACAGCTCCTTTAGCATCGCCAAATAAAAAAACTAATAATAAGATGACTGGTCAAAATGTTGTTGCGATAAATCAGCAACAAGCTTTAAAAAAGCCCCGTATAAAAGTTGTTGAACCGCGCTTATACTCGGAAGTCCAATCTATTGCTGATGTGTTGTTAAACAATCAGTCAGTTATTTTGAATTTTAGAAGAATGGAAAAAGAGCAGGCCAAAAATATGATTGATTTCTTAATGGGTACGACCTATGCAATTAAAGGTGATATCCAAAGATTGGGAGAAGAAATATTTATATGTACTCCTCAATCATTTGAAGTTGACGGTTCAGAATTACAAGCGTTAAAAAATACTGATTTTTAATTAGAATGGAGTTCCAAAAGTAATTATGGTAGTTCAAATATTATCAGCAATCTTTAGATTAATCATGCAAGGAATCGATCTTTATAGAATTGCTTTAGTTGTTTATTTTCTGTTATCTTGGATGCCTGGCGGATATCAATCCAAACTAGGTCAGATCCTCATAAGGATTTGTGAACCGTACGTAGGTATATTCAGACAATTTGTTCCATCTATTGGCATGGTAAGTTTAGCAGGGATTGTCGCGTTTTTCGCATTAAATTTCATCGAATATGGAGTAGAAGCCGTATTTCAACTGTTATATCAACTTTTAACGCAAATGGGATGATGTTAAATGGAAAATTCATATCAACATTTTAGAGATGATGAAAGACTTTTTATTGATCAGGTGTTAGATTGGGTACAGAAGGTGGAGTTGCAATATTCACCGTATCTGACTCCATTTTTAGACCCAAGGGAGCAATACATTTTAGAATCGATCGTAGGGCAGCATAATGAAGTGAGAGCTGAAGCTTTTGGAGGATATGAGGCGGCTGAACGAAAGCGTCTTTATCTTTCGCCTTCATATTTTGAACCCGTGCAAGAAGATTTTGAAATTAAAATTGCTGAGTTGCGATACCCTAAAAAATTTACTGACTTATCTCATGGAAAAATTTTGGGAACACTCATGGGTGAAGGGATAAGACGAGAAATGATTGGAGATATTATAACTGATGGTGAGGATTGGCAATTTTTTGCTGACGCATCGATTATGCAATTTTTTCTTTCGTCTTTAACAAAAATTGGTAACATAACCATTCAAATCGAAGAAATCCCATACACTGAGATTCTTCTTCCTAAAGATACATGGGAAGAAAGATTTGAAATCGTATCTTCTTTGAGACTTGATGTCATATTAGCTAGTGTTTTTCATATTTCAAGACAAAAATCTAAAGAACTCATTTCATCAAAAAAAGTAAAAGTAAATTGGAATGAAACTGAGAGACCAGATGTAGTATTAGGTATACATGATGTTCTTTCAATTCGTGGGTATGGCCGGCTTCGTATAGAAGCAATCGAAGGTAAAACAAAAAAAGAAAAGATTAGACTCAAGTTAGGTTTCTTAGATCGTAATAGATAAAAACTTGAGTCTGGTTTCTACTTTTTATACATTGAAAAAAAAAAGTAATTAAATAATTATGGAGGTGTTTTTCCATGGCACTAACACCAATGGATATACATAATAAAGAGTTTCCTGTTAGAATGAGAGGATATGACCAAGATGAAGTCAATGACTATCTTGATCAAATCATCAAAGATTATGAAATGCTCTTGAAGCAAAAAAAAGAGATGGAAAAGAAATTTGGTTTAGCTGAAGAGAAATTAGCTAATTATGATCAGATGCATGATTCATTAAATAAATCTATTTTAGTGGCACAAGAAGCAGCCGACAGATTGAAACTTAATGCTGACAAAGAAGCAGAAATGATTGCAAAAGAAGCTAATACCAAAGCGTCAAATATAAAACACGAAGCTGAAAACAACGCAGATGAATTATTAAAAGATGCAGTCACTAAGGCACGTAAAATCGAACTGGAAACAGAAGAACTAAGAAAACAAAGCAGAATATTTAGACAAAGACTTCAGTTGATGATAGAATCTCAATTAGAATTAGTTAAAAAAGAAGAGTGGGATGATATATTACAACCATCCATCTCAGAAAAACCTGAAATAAAGACAATCCAAGAAGTAAAAAAAGAATTGGATCAAAAAGATAGTGAAGAGAATTCTATAGAAGCAGAAATCACTGGTAAGTCGTCTTTACCCATAGCAGAAAGCACTGATGACGAGTATGAAGAGGGTATGACACCAGCTATTGAACTTCCATAAATTAAATAATCAGAAAATCTTGAAACACCTTTTGGGTGAAAACTTTACAGAGAGTCAATGAAAGCTGAGAAATTGACAAGTAGAAACTGAAATTGATCCTTCAAGTCATCGGATAATGAAATAAAGTAGTTATTCGCGTATTCCTGCGTTAAAGGGTTGAGGAAAAGTAACATAACTTTTCGAATTAAGGTGGTACCACGAAGATTTCGTCCTTTAGGATGGAGTCTTTTTTTTGCATCAAAAATAATAATATTAAGGGTGATGAAATGGAAATGAAAGAAACGCTTAATTTGCTTAAAACACAGTTTCCTATGCGAGCAAATTTACCTAATAAAGAGCCGGAAAGACAAGAAGAATGGAAAGAGCAAGATGTTTACAATCGCAGACAAGAGTTGAACAAAGATAAACCATCATTTGTTTTACATGACGGACCTCCTTATGCAAACGGAAATATTCATATCGGTCATGCGTTAAATAAGGTATCAAAAGATATTATCGTAAGGTATAAGTCTATGTCAGGATTTCGTGCTCCTTACGTACCGGGATGGGATACTCATGGTCTGCCGATAGAGCAGGCACTTACGAATACAGGTGTGGATAGAAAAGCAATGTCTGTTGCAGAATTCAGAAAATTATGTGAAGATTATGCCTGGAAACAAGTAAACAAGCAACGTGAAGATTTTAAACGTTTGGGTGTTGCGGGAGAATGGGATAATCCTTATGTAACGTTAACAAAGGATTATGAAGCAGAACAAATTCGTGTTTTTGGAAAAATGGCAGAAAAAGGTTATATTTATAGAGGATTGAAACCAATCTATTGGTCACCCTCGAGTGAGTCCGCTTTGGCTGAAGCAGAAATCGAATACCATGATGTCCGTTCTGCTAATATTTATGTTGCATTTAAAGTTAAAGATGGGAAATCTTTGCTTGATACGGACACTTCATTTATCATTTGGACGACCACGCCATGGACTTTACCGGCTAACTTAGCTATTGCTGTTAAACCTGACGCAGATTATGGTGTATACGAAGTAGATGGCAGAAAATTTGTCGTGGCATCTGATATGGCTGATGATATTGCCGAAACATTAGAATGGAACGATGTTAAATTAATTAAAAAAATTCCAGGTAAAGATTTAGAGGGTGTCACAGCACAACACCCATTTTATGATAGAGAGTCCCTACTCATTATCGGCGACCATGTTACATTAGAGGATGGTACTGGTTTGGTCCATACTGCTCCCGGTCATGGTGAAGATGACTATATTGTATGTCAAAATTATAAATTACCTATCATATCTCCAGTTGATGGTAGAGGATGCTTTACTGACGAAGCACCCGGACTAGAAGGTGTATTTTACGATAAAGCAAACAAAATAATCACCGGATGGTTAGAAGAAAACAATGCGTTATTGAAACTTGAATTCTTTACGCATAGTTATCCACATGACTGGCGAACAAAAAAACCTGTTATATTTAGAGCGACACCACAATGGTTTGCTTCTATAGACGATTTCAGACAAGATATTTTAGATGCAGTTGAAAAAGTAGATTGGTTACAACCATGGGGAATGCAACGTATATATAATATGGTGCGTGACCGTGGCGATTGGGTCATATCGAGACAGCGTGCATGGGGAGTACCTCTGCCTATATTTTATGGTGAAAATGGGGAGCCTATAATTACCCCGGAAACAACTGAACATGCAGCTGAATTATTTGCTGAACATGGCTCGAATGTATGGTTTGAAAGAGAAGCAAAAGACTTGTTACCTGATGGCTTCGAACATCCTTTTAGTCCTAATGGTGAATTTACAAAAGAAACGGATATCATGGATGTATGGTTCGACTCAGGATCATCACATCACGCCGTGCTTCGTCAAAGGGAAAACCTTACATTCCCAGCTGATTTGTATTTAGAAGGATCAGATCAGTATCGTGGCTGGTTCAACTCCAGTATAACAACGTCGGTAGCCATAAATGGTGTCTCACCTTATAAAGCTGTTTTGTCACAGGGAATGGTTCTAGATGGGGCAGGCAAGAAGATGAGTAAATCGATAGGGAATGTCATCGATCCGAATAAAGTTATCAATCAGATGGGAGCGGATTTGATTCGTTTATGGGTTTCTAGTGTTGATACACAAGCCGATGTCAGAGTAAGTATGGATATTTTAAAACAGGTATCAGAAGTGTATCGCAAAATTAGAAATACCCTTCGTTTCTTAATCCAAAATACAGAAGATTTCGATTTCAAAAATGATGGCATTGCTTATGCAGACTTAAGACCAGTTGATCAATACATGATGAATAAATTGAATCAAACTGTAGAACATGTAGTTGATGGTTATGAACGTTACAATTTCTCAGACATTTTTAAAGAAATCAATCATTTCTGTACACTTGATGTATCTAACTTTTATGCTAACTTTGCAAAGGATATTCTTTATATCGATGCTCCGGATGCGTATGACAGACGTGCGATGCAGACAGTCTTTTATCATATCGTGAGAGACTTGACTAAGCTGCTTACACCAATCTTACCTCATACTGCTGAAGAAATTTGGAGTTATTTAGAGGAAGAAGAACGGTTTGTTCAATTAGCAGAATTCCCTGAAGTTAAAAATTATGGTAATTCAGATGAATTGTTAGACCAATGGAAAGCATTCATGTCTTTACGTGATAAAGTGCTAAAAGCTAATGAAGTAGCTAGAGAAAATAAAATTATTGGTAAAGACTTCGAAGCAAAAACAACCTTATTTGTTTCTGAGTCCATTAAAGAGCTTTTAAATTCTATGAACAGTGATATTAGACAAATATTGATTGCTTCCGAAATCAATGTCAAAGATTTGAAAGAAAAACCAGCAGATGACAGAATATTAGATTTTGACAATGTTTCTATCCTGGTTGAGAGAATGCAAGGGGATGTATGTACACGATGCCGCATTACAACAGAAGATAGTATTCAGTTATCTGAAGATGAATTCTTATGCCCACGTTGTCACGACATTTGTGAAGAACACTATCCAGAAGTATTAATTCAGGATTAATATATATATAAAAAGAACTTCTCTATGGTTTTTATTAGAGAAGTTCTTTTTATATGTCATTACGTTGAAATTAACCGCTTTCTTATGTATAATTTAAGTGTAATAGAGATTGAAAAGATTACACAGTTAATATGTATCACATTTAATGTCTATTGCAATAATTTTTTAGGAGGATGCATAATGGTTCAAGGTAAAGTAAAGTGGTTTAATGCCGAAAAAGGTTTCGGATTTGTTGAAGTCGAAGGACATGAAGACGTATTTGTTCACTTCAGCGCAATAGATAGCGAAGGGTACAAGTCACTCGATGATGGCGAAGAAATTGAATTTGAAATCGTAGATGGCGAAAGAGGACCGCAAGCTGCAAACGTAAGAAAGATATAAAAAAATAAAAAGACTTCCTTTATTTTAAGGAAGTCTTTTTTGATTGAATGTAATTATTATAGACGGCTTGCGATCAAGTCGTATATGAAAACAATTAAAATAGCACCAACAATAGCTGGTATAATTTGAAAACCGGCTAAAGTAGGTTCTAATTCGAATAAAGCTTGTCCTGCCCAAGCACCGATGAAACCAACTATGATATTACCAATAATTCCACCGGGAACATTTGTACCAACGATAGCTTGACCGATTGCACCAATGATTCCTCCAATAATAAGTGACCAAATAAATCCTAACATACTTATCTCTCCTCTATTTGAAATATAATCTTGCTTTTATAGTATATGAAACCCTCATATTTTATTCAAATATTTTGACTCGAGAACTAAAGAAGCTTATTCAGTCGTATCATTGGGTTCAGTCAATTTTAGTAACTGGTCTTTTAAACGACTTTCTAATTGAGTGAGCTGAACTTCAGCTTCTTTACGCTTAGAACGTCCTTCTTTTTGAATATTTAATGTTTCTTCCAAAGTTTCCATTAAATCTGACTGTGTTTTTTCAAGTGTTTCTATATCGATGATGCTTCGCTCATTTTCTCTTGCTGTTTCAATAGAAGAAATTTTCAGCATTTCAGAATTTTTTTTCAACAATTCATTGGTGGTTTCTGATACTTGTCTTTGAGCAGTTACCGCTTCTTTTTGACGAAGCAGTGTCAATGCAACCACGATTTGATTTTTCCATAAGGGAATGGCTGTATTAATAGAAGTCTGAATTTTTTCTGATAAAGCCTGATTCGTATTTTGAATGAGCCGAATCTGTGGCGCTTGCTGAATAGTCATTTGACGAGCCGTTTTTAAATCATACACACGTTTGTCGAGTCGATTTAAAAATTGATTCAAGTCATTGACCTTTTGAACTTCCATTTGATTTTCACTAGATTCAGCATGTTCAATAGCTTTAGGGATGGTTTCGCTTTGTAATTCATCTATCTTAACTTCTCCTGCAGCAATATAAACATTTAAAGCTTCAAAATAGTCATAATTTTTGTCATATAATTCTTCGAGCATTTCATTGTCATTTAATAGTAGTTCACGTTCCTTGTCTAATTTAACAGCTATTTTATCTACTTGAGCACCTATTTTTTGGTATTTTGCCGTCGTTTCATAAATAGACCGATTGATTTTTCTGAACATCTTTTTGAAAATGTTCTGATCTTCTGCTTTCAATTCGTTAGGGTCAGCTTCTTTTAATCGAAACATCAAGTCATTGAGAGTTTCACCAATTTGATTAGTTTCCTGATTCTGGACATGATTGAGCACGGAATGAGAGAATTCGCCCAGTTTTTGTTGAGCCTGAGCACCATAATCTAAAATCGAATCACTGTTTGACACATCAATCTGTTTAGCTAGTTCGTAAGCTTGTGTTTTTCGTTGGTCACTAAGTGTATCAATCACTTTTTTTGCTTCATTTTTTTTTGTCAACGACTGACTCTCTTTTTTGACCTTATCGATATTTGGTTTTTCTGAACCAAATGGATTTAAAATTAAATCATCAATATCTGCTGATTTATTGGTATCAAATGATTTTTTGTGATTATTTGGCATAGTTTACACCTCTCGTATAATATTTATGTTGGGTTTGAGTTTAATTACCTAAATCGAACTATCAAAATCCTGTGTGTCTGCTTGTTTAGGATTAAGTGAGCGTTTAGCTAACTCAACTTCAACGGACATATCTTGAATATCATCTGCTTTAAATTTCACATAATCTTCAGCGATCTGCTCACACATTTTGTCAATGGTAAGTGCTGCTTTTTCTAAGATATCATAAGTTGTTTTACTTTTGGCTTTATGTCCTTCAATTTCCAAATACTTCTCGGAAAGGTCTGCCAGTGAGGGTAAGTGGACATATAAAAACTTATCAACGTCATGCAGTCTATTTGGTTCATGAGTGATATCTTTAAATAATTCTTTGGATAATGCAAGTGTGTTATTACGGTTTTCAATTGCTCTGAGTTTGCCAGACTTTTGCATGTTCTGTTCTATTGAAACGATTTGTTGCTGAGCTTGAAACATTGTTCGTCTGAAATAATCTATATCTTCTTTAGATAATCCTTTGGAAGAATAAAATTCTTCTTTTTCTTTGGAAAGACGAGGCAGTCTTTCTTTTGTATGTCCGCTAACGGTTTTTGTTAATAGATTGAGCAGAAAGACACCTATTGCGATACTTAACAATAATGATATGAAAATGTTTATTTCAAATCCGATCATTAACAGAAAGATAAACATAATGACGAATAAAGTTAGGGCATTGGTGATATTTAAACGTGTATTTGATTGTTTCATTTTAATCCTCCATTCTCGTGAATTGATAAGTTTCCTCTACACTAATAATATCACAAAACCTGAAAAAATTTATATAGGACCTTAGTTGGATTTATAAGAAGTGTATGAAGTGAGATGAAATACTTCCATAAATAGGGTATGATAAAAAATATAATTACTTAGGAGATGAAATGATGAAATTTTATGAAGAGACAATTAAAAGCACTTCAATATATAAGGGGAATGTAACCGAATATATTGTAGAAGAAGTGAAATTACCTAATGGAGAAATGTCTCAAAGAGAGATTGTAAGACATGCAGGCGCATCAGCCGTCATACCTTTCACACAATCGGGTGAAATAGTTTTGGTCAAGCAATATCGTAAAGCTATTGATAAAGTGAGCATTGAAATACCGGCAGGATTAAAAGATGATTCAGATCTTGATGGTTTGCATACGGCTAAAAGAGAATTAGAAGAAGAAACAGATTACAATGCAAAATCCTGGAAATTTGTGACGTCATTTTATAGTACGCCAGGCTTTACAGATGAATTTCTAGAGATTTATGAAGCAACCGATTTATATCTGGTAGATGATTCTTTAGCGCAGGATGATGATGAGACTGTGGAAGTTATCATAGCGACATATGATGAAGCCTGGGATCTATACGAGCAGGGCTTGTTGAGAGACTCTAAGACAGTCTTTGCGTTATTCTACTGGAAAATGAAAAAATTAGAGATAAAGCTAGGAGAATAAGCATGTCATCAAGAATAAAGAAAAAAGAAGAAGAAAAATTAAAAGAACAAGAACAGAAAGTATTAACCAAAGAAACTAAAAAAACAGAACGGAAATTAAACAAAGTAGGAAAAACAACCAAAAAAAGATCAAATGAAATGGATAGGTATCGCTTAATTGAGAAACGTTTGACTCTTGCAATTATTATTGTTGCATTATTATTGTTAATTGTACTGTCTTTTGTTTTCTTTATATAAGAACCGTTCAGGAAGGATAAATATGAAAATAGGTATTATAGCTGCGATGGAACAAGAGGCTAGAGAAATTGTTGCTCAATTACAAAAATTGAAAAAATCAGTAAAAGCTAATCAATATTTTTATGAAGGAACCATTCAAGGGATCGAAGTTGTCCTAGTGCAGTCGGGCATTGGTAAAGTCAATGCTTCTATTGCGACAACACTGCTCATTGATACTTATAAAGTAGAAGCAGTCATAAACACTGGCTCTGCCGGTGGGATCGGCGACGGCTTAGCTGTGGAAGACTTAGTTATTTCATCAGAGTTATCTTATAATGATGCGGATGCACGAGTTTTTGGCTACGATTATGGCCAAATACCTCAAATGCCCAGCAGGTATCAATCAGACCCATATTTGATCGATCTATTTAAAAAAGCAGCAGTAAAGAAAAACTGGGATATCAAACAAGGACTGATCGTAACGGGGGATTCCTTTGTCAGTGACAAAAAAAGAATTGCTGAAATACGTGAACACTTTAAAGATGTCCTAGTAACGGAAATGGAAGGCGCCGCAGTGGCACAGACCTGTTACCAGTTCGATATTCCTTTTGTTGTTATTAGAGCTGTTTCCGATGTAGCAGACGAAGAAGCCTCGGTTTCATTCGATGAATTTATAGAAAAAGTTGGTAAAAAATCAGCTGAAACGGTTATACAGTTTATTTCTTTACTGTAAACAAAAATAATAATAGAGTAGATAGAACGATTGTCTCAGTCTTTTAGATTGAGGAACGAGATATCTACTTTTTTGATACGTTAGAAAATGAAAGTATAGGAGGAAGAGAAAATGGGGAATTATTTTAAAGCATCAGATTTTGACATTTTTAATATTGACGGACTCGATGAACGAATGGGTGCTATAAGAAAGCAGATCCAACCGGTATTTCAACACTTAGGTGATGCTTACATAGATTACGTTAATGACTACACTAAATTTGATGGGTCTTTTCACATTGCTCAACACCGAAGACGAACAACAAACGCGCCGGAATCGACTTGGAGCGCAATCGGAGGAAATAACCGTGGGTATAAAAAGTATCCTCATATTCAAGTTGGGATCAATGAAAAAAATATATTTATGTTTTTATCACTCATTGATAATCCAAAACATGAAAAGACTATGGGAGATTATCTTTTAAATCATAGATCGTTATGGAAAAATTTAGATGATGATTATTTCGTTTCTGGGGATCACACCAGACCCGATATTCAAGAAGCGGAAGAAGACACGATAGAAAAAACTTTGAAACGATTAATTAATGTAAAAAAAGGAGAGTTTATGCTCGGCAGAGTACTTACTCCTTCAAGTGAAGAGTTAAAAGACAACGCTATGCAAAAAAAATTCTTTAAAGATACATTGAATGGATTGTTACCTATGTATAAAGAATTGCTGGATCTGTATCAGAAGGAAGAGATGATATGATAAGTGAAAAAGACAAAATGATTGCTGGGGAGTTGTATAAGGCTTCTGATATGGAGTTAGTAAAAGAAAGAACACAAGCTCATTCAAAAGCACAAGAGTTTAATCGAGTGGAGACAGATCAGGAAAGAAAAAAAATCATTAAAGAATTATTTGGAAGTGCAGGAGAGAATATCACGGTAGAACCGACTTTCAGATTAGACTATGGGTATAATATACACGTTGGAGAAGACTTTTACGCGAACTTCAATTGTGTTTTTTTAGATGTATGTCCAATAACTATTGGAAAAAATGCGATGCTAGGTCCAGCTGTTAACTTGGTTACGCCTGAGCACCCCCTAAAAGCGACAGAACGTAATTCTGGTTATGAATATGGAAGACCAATCACAATTGGAGACAATTGCTGGATCGGGACAAATGCAACGATAGTAGGCGGAGTAACATTGGGAGACAATGTTGTTATTGCTGCTGGTTCAGTGGTAACAAAATCTTTTTCAGATAATGTTGTTATCGGTGGAGTCCCGGCAAAAATAATAAAAGTCATTGATAATAATTGCTAGAGTTCTTATTGAGAGGGTCTTATTATAACTGACGTACGTTTATCTTATGTAGCGTATCTTTAGACATTTTCAATACGTTTAGATATGATATAACTATAGAACTCTTCTGTAACTAACATGTGATTTAGTTAGATCAGAAGAAAATAATGAATGGAAGGTGAAGCACATGATAGAATTGTTTGCGTTTCCAACTGATGAACTTCTGCAAGAAAATGAGGTCGTTGTCTCATTAGCACTTAACTCCGAATCAAACTCTTTTGATATAGATGCTAATCAGATTCAATTTCAAAATTTATTAAAACAAGCTAAAGAAAAGTTATGCGAAAGATTCGATGAAAAATATTGCGATGGATTACTTGAAAAAGTAAATGGACTAAAAAACAATACTCATTTTTGGAGAAAAGTGACGGATAGCATTGTTTTTTATATTACACCCGATGAGGTATATTACTACCTACTAAGTGTACCAGTTCGTACAGGGGTAGTCGTTTCTGATAAAGCATATATTTTACCATTAATTGCTAATTTTCAGTATATCAGTTATTATCATCTGCTTTGCCTTAACCATGATAAATTCAGTCTCTATAATGGACGTAAGAATACCATTCAAAAAATAGACTTACCTGAAGACGCACCCGATACATTAGTAAAGGCATTAGGTGAGGAACTGACCGGTGGGGCAATAAATGTAGCGGATTATGCCGGAGGACCGGGAACAGGTATGTTCCATGGACACAACGAAAAAAGTAATGAAGTTGAAATTGATCAAATCAATTACTTTAGACAAGTAGATAAGTATGTGAACGAGAATTTCTCTAAACCTTCTCAGTTACCGTTAGTGCTGTTTGCACTTCCTGAAAATATTGCCGATTTCAAAAAAATATCAAAAAATGCTTTTCTTGATGAAACTCGGGTTGAAGCCTCTTCGGCCAAGTTAACAGACAATGATATTCAAGCAAAAACAAAGGAAGTCGTTGATGAGATTATCAATCGACGTTATGAAAAAGTGGTTAAACAATTTGAAGAAACAACACCTGAATTTAAATTAGGAGCACAATACAACGACTTAGCAATGGCAAGTATCCAAGGGAAAATTGATACATTATTACTTGAAGATCACTATCAAGTAAATGGACATATAGATGAAAATGGACAACATCATGAAAGTCCGGAGCACAATATTTATATTAATCAGCTTGTCCACAATGTGTTGAAAACAAAAGGCAACGTATTTGTGCTCGAAACAGAAGGTATGCCATCTGATACAGGCATAGCAGCTCTGTTGAGATTTTAAGTCAAAGCTACATTGAAATATACAAAAGCTATTATCTGACTTTACGTATAGAAAAGATTTCAAAATAGTTTATCAAAGGAAGAAAGCCGCGTGGCTTTCTTCCTTTTTCATGTTACATGATCAGGTTTTTACTACAATAATTAGGGTCGAATCCGTATATCATTATTATCAGTTAAATAAAAATTGGAGCGCTTGTATTTCTGGAATCCCTATCACTTTATCCGCTAAGTATTATCGGACAAAGCATATAGAGGATCGATTTCTTGAGATGACTGTTCCAATAAATGTATTTTTGATAATGACTGATCAGTTATTTTCAGTATTTCAAGTTCCGAAAAAAATATTTAGACTATAAAATACCAAGTATAAGTTTACTTGCTTAGCTACTGGAAATGGAAACTCTCTATTTTTTTTATTTGAAAACAACTTTTTAAATACTTTTAAATGCTTTTAAGAGCAAGATTAAACGAGTTTACTATATTTAAAAAAATTTATAAATGAGTCAGTTTTAATGACAGGTGTATACATTTTATTGTATAATTTATAGTAGATACGTACACTAAACTAATTTGACCGTTTTATTATATTTGCCAAATATTTATGGCCATAAATAGTTACTAGTGGTACTATTTAGTTGTTTATGTCATAAATAGCCAACTTATAGTTGAACAAAAATAAAGAAATATGGGTTTTAAATTATTGGAATAGTTCAAATATACTTAAATAAAGGTAACGTTTATATAAGTATATCTGATTGATCAGACTATGAGAAAAGGTAGGGGACAACAATGGATACAATTACACACGATGAATTATATATCAGCTTGATTAATGGTGCAAAAGAGGTTATGAACAATCGATTGTTTTTAAATAAAATCAATGTCTTTCCGGTAGCAGATGGGGATACAGGAAGTAATCTTTTCTCTACTATGCACAGCATCGTTTATCATTCAGAATTAAAAGAAAATACCAAAACAACCTTGGAGTCTATTGCAGATTCAGCTATTATTGGCGCACGGGGGAATTCCGGATTAATCTTTGCCCAATACTTTCAAGGGTTCAGCGAAGGAATAACTGCCGAAACAGTTATCACAAAAGAAGACTTTGTTTCGGCAAGTAAAAATGGGATGGAGTATGCCTATCAAGCAATGGAAAATCCTGTTGAAGGGACGATCTTAACCACCATGACCGTTTTTCATGATGCGTTAAGTAAAGAACTAGGTCGCCAGGGAACCTTTGATACACTGCTTGAAGCAGCCTTGAAAAATGTGGAGATTGCTGTTGAGCACACAACCGATCAGTTAAAAGTTCTTAAGCGAGCGTCTGTTGTCGATTCAGGGGCTAAAGGCTTTGCCTATTTTATTAAAGGGTTTTTAGATGGCATCCATGGGCATTTAATTACAAAGGATATTACAGAAGTAGAAGAAATAATTCCAGCTATTGAGCATCATGATAACGATGATTTTCACTATCGTTATTGTACTGAAGCTTTAATTGAAAAAGATTCAAATGTTGCTGATTTAAAAAGTCTCTTATCTGATATTGGCGATTCAATTGTTCAAGTTAAAGGTAAAACAAAAACCAGATTGCACATTCACACGAATGACCCTGCCGAGATGTTTAAACGTCTTTCTGATCATGGAAGAATCATTGAACAGAAGGTCGATGATATGGTTGAGCAGTATGACCGGATCCATAACAGAAAATATAAAACTGTTATTATGACTGATTCGATTGCGGACTTACCAAAAGAATTGATCGATGATGCTCAAGTCCATGTGATTCACATGTCGCTACTTGTTGGAGACGAATCTTACGTAGACAAACTTACCGTAAGTAACGAGAGACTCTTTGAATTAGCAAAATCAAAGAAGACCCATCCAACTTCATCACAACCAACGGTTAAGAGTATCGAAAATGCTTACCATTATTTATTGTCTTATTATGAGAATGTTCTGGTCTTTTCTGTCGCAAAAGCGTTAAGTGGGACCTATAATGCTTTTTCAAAAGCTGCTGAAAAGTTCAATGAGAACAAGCAGGCGATTCATATCATAGATACGAAACAGAATTCCGTTGCGGAAGGGTTGATCGTATGGCAGGCAATCGAGAACTTAAAGGCTAATAAATCAGTTGATGAAATTTTATCAGATGCAGAAAAATCGATTGGAAAGTCTAAAATATTGGTTAAAATCAATACGCTGGATAATATGATTGCTTCTGGAAGACTGAGTGTACGCGCAGGCGGTATTGCCAAGAAAGTAGGACTGAAACCGATAATAACCTTGGATGAGAATGGTGAAGGTGGGATCTTTAAAATTGCTTTCCGTCCTAGCAGAGCGCTTAAAAAAATCTTGAAACATATGAAACACATCGACGAAACAAAAGGCATCAAGCACTATGCTGTTACCTATGTAGACGATCCTCTATTAGGAAGAGAATTTGCTGATGCCCTGAAAGACACATTAAATAAAGAACCAGAATATATTACGAAGAGTTCCGCGATTATTGCAGTAGGTGCAGGTGTTGGTGCTGTTGCCGTCGCATACATTACTGAATAATTAAATACATTATTCATGATAACTGGTTAGTAAATCAATATGTTTATCTGAGAACAAATTAATTGTGGATATTGGCTAGAGATTCGGCTATGTTTCGAGTGTATCATTATTTAAGAAACATTTTGAAAATCAAAGCACTTTCCGGTAGCATGCTAAAAAAACAGCATATTTATATCTGAATCACCTAAAAACAGGAGGTTATCTAGTGAGGTACTTTATTATATACATGATTACACTTGCTGTATTTTTCTTAATCGATATAGCTTGGTTAGGTCTGATCGCTAATAAATTATATAGAGACCAAATTGGCTTTATTATGAAAGATCAGCCCAATTGGATAGCGGCAATCATATTTTATTTGATTTTCGTTCTTGGCTTAGTGTTTTTTGTTATTCATCCCGCTTTATTGTCAGAAAGCATCGTTGAAGCGCTGCTTCGTGGTATGTTCTTTGGTTTTATTACCTATGCAACCTATGATTTAACCAATTTAGCAACTCTTGAAAATTGGCCATTAAAGATTACCATTATCGATTTGATTTGGGGAACGACTTTAGGCGGACTAGTATCAGCCATTAGTTTTTACTTTTCTTCAATGCTTTAAATCAAGATGAATAGTTGACTTAAAACTTAATTAGAGCTATACTTGTAATTGTGTAAAATATCGCAGCGGAAAGCGGTAACCGCGTCAACAGTTTCTTGCCATAAAGTATATGAGCACAATTGTGTAACCAGCGGCTGCAAAGGTGAAGATTGAAAAGAAACTGCACGTATTGCTGAGCTTTCAAACGTTATTTTACTCCATAAATATATACAACAATGGAGGAATTTTATAATGTCAAGATATACTGGACCATCATGGAAAAAATCAAGACGTTTAGGCATCTCTTTAACAGGTACTGGTAAAGAATTAGCACGTCGCCCATACGCACCAGGTCAACATGGACCTACAGGACGTATTAAATTGTCAGAATATGGTATGCAATTAAAAGAGAAACAAAAATTACGTTTCATGTACGGATTAAATGAACGTCAATTCTTTAACTTGTTTACTGAAGCAGGTAAAATTCGTGAAGGTAAACATGGTGTTAACTTCATGGTCTTACTAGAACAACGTTTAGACAACGTTATTTATAGACTTGGTTTGGCAACAACACGTCGTCAAGCACGTCAAATAGTAAACCACGGACACATCACTGTTAACGGCAAACGCGTTGATATCCCATCATTCCGCGTATCAGTTAATGATGTTGTTGGTGTAAGAGAAAAATCTAAAGATATGAAAATAATCAAAGAATCTGTTGAATCAATCTTTGGCCGTCCTGATTTTGTATCATTTGATGATGAAAAATTAGAAGGAACACTTACACGTTTACCATTACGTGAAGAAATGGCTGCTGAAATCGAAGAAGCACTTATCGTTGAATATTACAACAGATAATAAAATCTGCAAAAAAGGCTGGGACACTGTCCCAGCCTTTTTTTGATGATTATTTAGTTCGCTACTCGGTAAACAAAGCATAAATCGGAAAAATTATCATAGATCGGTATTTAAATATCTATATACTGTAACAAAACAGCTACAAATTCTTCTAGCATAGAGCGGTCTTCTTCTGAGAATCTGTTCTTAATAGGTGCATCGATATCTAAAATACCGATTTGTTTACCATTCTTTGTTATAGGAACAACTATTTCCGACTGGCTTGCAGCATCACAGGCAATATGACCAGGGAAGAGATGGACATCATCGACAATTAGGGATTGTTGTTCTTTAAAAGCAGTCCCACAGACCCCTTCGCCCTGTTTGATCCTAATGCAAGCAACTTTACCTTGGAAGGGTCCTAAAACCAATTCATCATCTTCTGGATCCCATAAATAAAAGCCTGCCCAGTTAATATTGGAAAGCTGATCAAACAACAAAGCAGAAGCATTACTTAAATTAGCTACTGTATTTTTTTCCTCTTTGATGATGGCATCTAGTTGTTTATTTAACATGAATTTTATCGTGCGTGACATAAGTTGATCCTTTCTGTAATTAAATTTATTTAATTTGCTTGCTAGTATAACATAATTTACATAAGTTTGATATACTATACAAAAGAGAGACTAAGCCATAAAAGGCAAAGAATTGTTGGAGGCGAAAGCATGTCAGTAGAATTAATTGTTACATTAAGTCTTGTATTACTTGCTGTATTAATTTATATCAGTACATACTATATGAAAAAGAAACATTTTGAAAGAATTGATGAGCTAGATAGTCAAAAAAAAGAACTCTATAATAAAATTCCAACTGATAAGGTCCGTACTTTAGATAAAATGATGATCACGGGTCAATCGAAAGAAGTAGCTAATGCAGTAATAACTGACATTGATAACATTGAAGGAAAGAATCTACAAACGATTGAGTCTCATTTGTTTGAAGCTGAACAATCCACTGATCGTTACCGTTTTAATCAATCGACTAAGAGTGAAAAAAAGGCGGTTGAGTTAATAAAAGAGACTGAGAATAGCTTAGCAATAACATCTCAAAATTTAGAGGAGCTTTTACAGAGAGAACAAGCAAACCTAAGGAAAATAGAAACAATTAAAAAACGTTACCATAAAGTTAGAAAAGAACTGTTAGCCAAAAGCTTCACATTTGGGGATTCTATCAATAGTCTTGAAGAGAAATTGGGAGTAATGGAAAATTTATTCACTTCTTTCTCAGACTTGACCGCCTCGGGAGACCACGAAGAAGCGAAAAAAGTTGTGAGCCAATTGGAAACACGCTTAACTGAAATGGAAATAATGATGGTATCTATACCTAAACTTAATGATAAAATAGAAAACAATTACGATAAACAACTGGAAGAAATCGAAGAAGGTCATAAAAAACTAGTTATTCAAGAGTATAATTTTCCTGAATCGGTTGATATGGAAGAAAAAATCAGTCTTCTCGCTGGTAAAATCACTCATTTAAAGAAGCTATTATCTAAGCTTAAACTGGAAGCCATAGAATCTGAACAAGAAATTGTTGAGGATTTAATTGATGAATTATACGGTACAATGGAAAAAGAAATAAGTGCCAAACATGCTACTGAAAAGCTCTCGAGGAAATTGCCGAAGATTATGTACTATGTTACTAATCAAAGCAAGGAATTGAGTTTGGAACTTGATCGTATAGGTCAAAGTTATCATCTTTATCAAGAAGAGCATGAAACGTATCTGGAACTGAACAAGGTTGTGAAAGAACAGAAACAACTTGTCTCTGATGTTTCAGCTCAGGTTGGTAAAAATGATATAGCTTACTCAGATGCAGAAACATTGTTGATCCAAGCGTTCGATCGATTTGAGAACCTTTCAAAGTCATACGATTCTCTTTCTGAAAGCTTATACTCTTATAGAGAAAAAGAAAAAGAAATCAAAAATGACCTAGAGGATATGGAACAGTCTTTAAGAGAAATGAAAAGATATATACAAGCAAAACATCTCCCAGGTCTTCCGAATGATTATTTAGATATATTTTTCTATACCACTGATCATTTGGAACAACTCTCGGTAGAGTTAGCGAGACCGAAATTAGATTTTAAAGAAGTAACGAAGCTTCACGCGCTGTGTGATGAGGATATCGAGCATTTAGCGGATGAAACGGAGAAAATAGTAGACAATGCGCTACTCACTGAACTAACTAGTCAACGCTTGTACCGTTATAAAGAAGAATACCCAGGTGTGATTGAAACAATCAAATACAGCGAAGCGTTATTTTTAGATGAATATGACTATGAAACGTCACTTAAAATGGTAAGAGAAAAACTGGAATCAATAGAAGCAGGAGCTTTTGAAGAAGTTAAAGCAATTTATAATAAAGAAAAAAACTACGCATAAATCATACGTATAGACTCTTAGACCGATTGCAAAAGTATCGGCTAAGAGTCTTTTTCGAGAACTCTAGTAGAATGGAAATACCACTGGCAGCTTGAGGCAATGAAAGATTTTGTTATAATAGATAAAGTTTGATTAAAACAAGTATTAAGAAGAGGTGCCAGATGATTTATTTTGATAATGCCGCTACAACAAAAATAGAATCGACAGTACTTAGTACCTACCAATCAGTCAGCGAAAACTATTTTGGTAATCCGTCGAGTTTACATCAGTTAGGTGAGCACTCTCAGCAGCTTTTATCTCAATCTAGAAAGCAAATTGCTCATATAATGAATATAAGTGAAGGTGAAATATATTTTACCAGTGGCGGTACGGAAGGTGATAACCTGGCTATAAAAGGTACTGCTATTGAAAAAATGAATTATGGTCGTCATGTTATTACAGCCTCGACGGAGCATCCTGCAGTAATCAAAAGTTTGGAGCAGCTTGAAAATTTAGGATGGGATGTCACTTATCTTCCGGTTGATAAGGAAGGGAAAATTGATATTGATGAACTGGAAAATGCAATCACAAAAGAAACGGTTTTGGTATCTTTAATGGCAGTGAACAGTGAAACGGGCAGTCTGCAGCCTTTAAAAAAAGTGGGTGAGCTGCTCGAACACTATCCGTCTATCCATTTCCATGTGGATGCGGTTCAAGCTGTTGGTAAAATAGACTTGAATTTAAATTCCTCAAGGATCGATATGGCCGTTTTTTCAGGCCATAAGTTTCATGCGCCTAAAGGAACAGGTTTCATCTACGTAAAAGCAGGTAGACAACTTGCTCCTTTGATGAGTGGTGGAGGGCAGGAGAATAACCTGAGAAGCGGTACTGAGAATGTCCCAGGAAGTGTTGCTTTGGCCAAGGCATTAAGATTGCTGATGGAAAAAAAGACCGATAGTAAAGTTGAATTAGTAAAGATGAAAAATCTGATTATAGATTATCTATCAACGCTTGATAAAGTAACAGTATTTACGCCAAAAGAAAGTGCCCCTCATATCATTTGTTTTGGAATAAAGAACATTCGAGGAGAAGTAGTGGTTCACGCATTAGAAAGAGAAGATATTTATACGTCAACTACAAGTGCTTGTTCAAGTAAGAAAAAAGATAAAATTCATGCTATCGCAGAAATGGGTTACACAAAAAGCGAAGCAGAATCTGCTGTGCGTATTAGCTTGAGCTATCTAAATACTGAACAAGAGGTAGATGTTTTTAAGAAAGTATTCAACGAGATACATTCACAATTGAAATTAATTGAATAAAGGGGTAATAATTTGGAAATCACGGAAATAATGATAAGATACGGGGAACTATCCACTAAAGGTAAAAATAAGAAGCACTTTATTAAAAAATTAAATAAACATTTAAGAAGTGAGTTGCTAAGATATAAGGACTTGAAAATCACCTTTAATCGTGATCGTATGCATGTGAAATTAAACGGTGAAGATGCTGAGTCAGTGATTGAAAAGATGCATGATGTATTCGGTATTCAATCCTTTTCACCAGTTATAAGAGTTGAAAAATCGGTCGATGCAGCTAAGGATGCGGTCATAGATTTAATGAAAAGCCATTACAGTCCAGGAATGTCTTTCAAAATCAATACGAAACGAGCAGATCACTCATTTGAATTTGACACCCATGAAATTAATCGCATGATTGGTACAGCAGTTGAGGATGCTTTCGATGATATTCATGTTCAAATGAAGGATCCTACATTAACTGCAAGAATTGAAGTAAGAGATCGCGGAATCTATATTTCAATCGATACACTTCAGGGCTTAGGCGGTCTGCCAGTCGGTTCGTCTGGCAAGGGTATGCTTATGCTGTCAGGTGGTATAGATTCACCTGTAGCAGGCTATTTGGCTCTGAGACGGGGGATGGAGATTGAGGCTGTTCATTTCCATAGCCCTCCGTATACTAGTCCCCAAGCGTTAAAAAAAGCAAAAGATTTAACAGCCAAATTAGCTCGTTTTGCTGGAGAAATCACATTTATTGAGGTTCCTTTTACAGAAATTCAAGAACAGATAAAAAAAGTGATTCCGGAAGAGTACTCCATGACAATCACAAGAAGAATGATGTTCAGGTTGACCGACGAAATCAGAATAAAACGTCACGGGTTAGCTATTGTCAATGGTGAGTCTCTAGGACAGGTTGCATCACAGACGCTTGAAAGTATGCTGGCGATCAACGCAGTAACGAGCACACCGGTATTGCGTCCTTTGATCACTACGGATAAGAATGATATTATAGATATCGCCAAGCAAATTGATACCTTTGAATTAGCTATACAGCCTTTTGAAGATTGTTGCACTATTTTTGCTTCAAGCAATCCAAAGACTAAACCGAAATTGAACAAAATTCAAGATTTCGAGAATATGTTGAATGTTTCAGATTTAATGACCAATGCTTTGAACGGGATAAAAATCGAACAAATAAATACAGAAACAAATGAGAATAAGAAATTAGAAAAAACATTTGCTGATTTATTATGATGTTTAATTTGCAAATCCTCTTTCGAAACAGTTACACTGAGTGTATAATATACGAAAGAAGGGGAAATCATGGACGTAGCATTAAAAGGTGAGAAATTCGAAACGAACGGACCAATTCCAGAAGTGGGAGATAACGCTCCTTCCTTTAACCTTAAGAATTTAAAGAACGAGGATGTAAAACTTTCAGACTTTGTAGGAGAAGTTGTTATCTTGAGTACTTTTCCTGATATAGTAACAAGTACATGTGCACGACAAACAGATACTTTTAACGAAGAGGCAAAAAACTTAAGCAATACGACCGTTCTATCTATTTCAACAAACACCGTAGAACAACAATCAGAATGGGGTCAGTCAAAAGATGTTGAAACCATATTGTTACACGATGGCGAACGAACTTTTGCAAAAGAATATGGCTTATATATTAAAAGATTAGATAAAATAGCGCGTGCTGTATTTGTTTTAAACAGACACGGACAGATTGTCCATAGAGAAATAGTAAAAGAGATGTCAGGCGATCCGCACTTTGAAGAAGCTTTATCTGCTGCAAGACATGAAGAGGCAGAATTAAGTTAAATAACTAAATAGAATAAGCAATGATCATGAGTAGTATTGATTATGATAATCTCAGAGAATGGGTGTCTGCTGGAAATCCCTGATTAGTCTAATTAAGAAGTAGCATGAAAGCTGATATAGTGAAGAGAAGTAGCTATAGCTGGACTAACAGGCCATTATTTCTGTTATTAAGAGATCATTATTCAATTATGTAATGATAATTTAGGTGGTACCGCGAAGCATTCGTCCTATAGTTTTAGGATGAGTGCTTTTTTTTATGAAAAAAAGGAGTGAAACTAAATGGAAAAAGCAAAAGATATGTCAAAAAAATATGAGCCTTTAAAAGTAGAAGAAGGAAGATACGAGCAGTGGGTAAAAGAGGATTTATTCAAACCGAATGAAACAGGTATTGAACCTTACTCGGTTGTTATCCCACCGCCTAACGTTACGGGTAAATTGCATTTAGGTCATGCTTGGGATACGACATTACAAGACATCATCATTCGTCAAAAAAGAATGCAAGGGCATGACACGTTATGGTTACCAGGCATGGATCATGCTGGGATCGCTACCCAAGCTAAAGTCGAAGAAAAACTAGCGCAGGATTCTATCTCGAAATATGACTTAGGTAGAGAAAAATTCATAGAAAAAGTTTGGGAATGGAAAGAGGAATATGCGGGTAACATTCGGACTCAATGGTCAAAAGTAGGTATCTCGGTTGATTATTCCAGAGAACGATTTACTCTAGATGAAGGACTCAATGACGCGGTAAACAAAGTATTTGTTGATCTGTATAAAAAAGGTCTGATTTATCGTGGAGAATATATTATCAATTGGGATCCTAAAGCTCAAACTGCGCTCTCTGATATCGAAGTGGATCATAAAGATGTGAATGGCGCGTTTTACCATATCAAATACCCAATCATTGGTACTGAGGAGACAGTAGAAATCGCCACAACTCGTCCAGAGACAATGCTCGGGGATACAGCAATCGCTGTCCATCCTGACGACGAAAGATACCAGCATTTGATTGGCAAAAAAGTTTTATTGCCTATCGTAGAACGTGAATTAACTGTTATTGCGGATGATTATGTAGACGCAGAGTTCGGGACGGGTGTGGTTAAGATCACTCCAGCCCATGATCCTAATGATTTTGAAATCGGTAAGCGTCATGATTTAGAGCAAGTGAATGTCATGAGTACTGATGGCTCAATGAATGAATTAGCTGGAAAATACGAAGGTATGGATCGGTTTGAAGCGAGAAAAGCTTTAGTTAAAGATTTGAAAGATCAAGGGTATCTAATAAAAGTTGAAGAGATGATCCACAGTGTCGGACACTCAGAACGTACTGGCGTTATCGTCGAACCGAGATTGTCAACGCAATGGTTTGTTAAAATGCAGCCACTAGCTGAACGTGCGCTAGAAAACCAATTAACTGAAGATAAAGTGGAGTTTGTACCTGAACGATTCGAAAAAACGTTTAATAACTGGATGGAAAATGTACACGATTGGGTAATTTCCAGACAGCTTTGGTGGGGACACCGTATTCCCGCTTGGTATCATAAAGAAACTGGTGAGATATATGTAGGAGAAGCCGCTCCTAAAGACAGTGAAAATTGGGAGCAGGATAATGACGTGCTTGACACGTGGTTCAGTTCAGCTCTCTGGCCTTTCTCCACTATGGGCTGGCCCAACGAAGATGAAGAGGATTTCAAGAAATATTTCCCGACAAGTACTTTAGTAACTGGATATGACATCATATTCTTCTGGGTCAGTCGCATGATTTTCCAAAGTTTAGAATTTACCGGGAAAGCGCCATTTAAAAATGTATTGATTCATGGTCTTATTCGTGATGAACAAGGCAGAAAAATGAGTAAATCATTAGGCAATGGTATCGACCCAATGGAAGTGATCGATCAATATGGTGCGGACGCCTTACGGTGGTTCTTATCAAATGGTTCAGCTCCTGGGCAGGATGTTCGCTTTAGTTATGAAAAAATGGATGCTTCCTGGAATTTCATCAATAAAATATGGAATGCCAGTCGTTATGTCATCATGAATTTAGAAGATTTTTCATACTCTGATAGGGACATGTCGGGAGAGAAATCTATTGCAGACAAATGGATTTTAGCCCGGTTAAATGAAACAATTAAACAAGTCACTGAATTGTTTGAAAAATTCGAATTCGGTGAAGCCGGCAGAAGACTATACACATTTATCTGGGATGACTACTGTGACTGGTATATTGAAATGAGTAAAGAATTGCTCATTCAAGGAACAGATGAACAAAAAGTTACTACGAAGTCTGTCTTGCTTCACGTGCTGGATCAAACGTTGCGCTTACTCCATCCAATTATGCCGTTTGTTACAGAAGAAATATGGGAACATATTCCTCACGAAGGGCAATCGCTCGTAGTGGCAGAGTATCCTGTAACTTCAAGTGAATTCGAAGATGATGAAGCAATTATCAATATGAAGATGCTCACCGAATTGATTCGTTCTGTCCGTTCGATAAGATTAGAAGCTAATCGTTCGTTATCTAAAAAGATTGATATATTGATAAAAACAAAAAGTGAGAAAGAAAAAGATTTCTTATTTGAGAACCGGTCATTTATCGAGCGATTTTGTAATCCTAATGAGCTGATCATTGATACTGAAGTTGACGTGCCAGCCGAAGTGAAATCAGCAGTTATTTCCGGAGCAGAAGTATATCTTCCCTTAGCTGGTTTAGTTGACATTGAAGAAGAAATAGAACGACTAGAGCAGGAAAAAACGAAGTGGCAAAATGAAATAGACAGAGTGGAGCAAAAACTGGCAAATGAAAAATTTGTCCAAAATGCGCCAGATAAGATCGTAAATGCTGAAAAAGAAAAAGGCAAAGACTACAAAGAGAAATATGATGCTATAACGAACCAAATCGTAAAACTAAAACAAGTAAAAGAAGGGTAAATATGAATTCTATTGTAATATTCGATATGGATGGCTTAATGTTTGATACCGAACCTCTTTACTATAGGGCTAATCAAAAGACTGCGGACGCTTTGAATATTCCCTTCGATTATTCTTTTTATAAGAAATATATCGGCGTGAGTGAATCTGATTTCTTTGAAGCGATGTATAGACAGTTTCCAGAAAAAAAAGTGAATCAGTTTATTGTCGATAGTAAAAAGGATTTGGAAGATCTTTTATTTTCTGAGCTACCTCAGTTGAAAATAGGACTTATAGAATTGCTTACCTATTTAAAAGAAAAAGGGTACAAAACAGTTGTAGCCTCTAGTTCAGAAAGAAAGATCGTAGACAAATTATTACGATTAACTGATTTACACATATATTTTGATGATTTCATAGGGGGAGATGAGGTTGCTAAATCTAAACCTCATCCTGAAATATTCCAAAAAGCAGTTCAATTAGTTGGGAATGAAGCGTCAGAAATATTAGTACTGGAAGACTCTTTAAACGGTATACGAGCGGCCTGTTCAGCTGGATACAAAGTCATAATGGTTCCCGACTTAATTCACCCGAATGAAGAGGCAAAAGCTAAAACGCTAGATATTTGCGAGAGTTTGGAAGAAGTTTTAATGAAAATAAAAAGTGAGAAAATAATTTAATGGATAGTGTATATAGAAGAGAAGATTAAAATCTTCTCTTCTTTTTATTTAGGAGGGAAATATATGCTTAATCAAAAATTTGTTGATGTTCCAGAACAGTCACGACCTAGAGAGAGGATGGCAGAATATGGACCTGCTGCCTTAGCGAACCATGAATTACTCGCGATTTTATTGAGAACGGGGACCAAGGACTACAATGTGTTACAGCTGAGCATGCAGGTTTTCTCATACTTTGATGATTTATATATGTTTAAAAACGCATCTCTTGAAGAATTACTATCCATACCAGGTATAGGGAAAGCAAAAGCGGTTGAATTACTTGCTTCTATTGAACTTGGTAAACGAATGGCAAAATCAACAGTTTTGAAAGAAGGTGTCATTACTTCAAGTCAATTTGTTGGGAAATTATTAATGGAAGAACTTAAAGGTTTACAACAAGAGCTAGTTGTCGGATTGTTTTTAAATACTAAAAATGAAATAATAAAAAAAGAGACCATATTTAAAGGAAGTTTAAACTCCAGCGTCGCTCATCCTAGGGAGATTTTTAAAGCTGCTATCAAATATTCTTCTGCAAGAATCATCATCGCTCACAATCATCCATCTGGAAACCCTGAACCTTCAGAAGCGGATCTGGCATTTACGAAAAGAATGAGTGAAGCCGGGAAAATTGTGGGCATCGAACTTCTTGATCATTTTATTATAGGAGAAGATCGATATGTCAGTCTAAAAGAATGCGGGGCATTGTAATTTTTTTTGATGAATATTTAAGGGTAGCAGTCAATTAATTTTAATCAATTAGGGTTATTTACTTGCGATATCTATTTTTGCATGGTAGTATAAATGTAGCATTTTGTTAGGGAAAGAACCAAGTAATGTTTAATAACATTCCGATTCGTACCTTTAGCAATAATGTGAAATAATTTGTGCATTCAAGGCACGAGGAGGAAACAGTAATATGGAAAACGGTACAGTAAAATGGTTTAACGCAGAAAAAGGATTTGGATTTATCGAGCGCGAAGGTGCAGAAGATGTATTTGTACATTTCTCAGCTATTAACGAAGAAGGATTCAAATCATTAGACGAAGGTCAAGCAGTTACTTTCGATATTGAAGAAGGCGCACGCGGACCTCAAGCAACAAACGTAGAAAAAGCGTAATACTAAACCATTATAATTTTTAACCGAGTAGGATTTTTATCCTACTCGGTTTTTTAGTATATTTAAACAAGTCAATGTCACGTTTCAAATATTAAATTTGAAATAAAATGTAAGTTAGCTAGTGCATAATCACTTGGAAAAGGGTACAATTATATATTGTAATGTTAAATTAAAAATATATTAGTGAGTTAGAGATTTGAGAGGAGATTTTTCAGTGTTCTGGTTTAGAAAAAAAGGGGTCGGTATTGATTTAGGTACCGCTAATACAAAAGTGTATATAGAAGGAAAAGGTATTGTCTTAGGCGAACCTTCAGTGGTAGCGAAAGATAAAAGAACTAATGAAGTTGTATCAGTTGGTGAAGATGCTCAAAAAATGATTGGTCGTACACCTGGAAGTATTGTTGCTTTACGTCCGATGAAAGATGGCGTTATTGCTGATTTTGATACGACAGCTGCGATGATTGAATATTTTATTACCAAAGCAGTAGGAAGACGAGGGACTAAACCTGAAGTAATTGTATGTGTTCCTGGTGGCGGTACAGAAGTTGAAAAGAGAGCAATCATCGATGCGGCAAAAATGGCCGGTGCAAGAGATGCCTATTTAATAGAGGAACCATTTGCAGCGGCGATTGGTGCAGGTTTACCTGTCAATGAACCGACCGGTAGTATGGTAATTGATATTGGCGGAGGAACCACTGATGTTGCTACAATATCTTTAGGAGGTATTGTAAGCAGTCGCACGATCAAGATGGCGGGTGATCAAATGGATCAGTCGATTATTCAGTTTATAAGAAATAAATATAATTTACTTATAGGTGAAAGAACTGCTGAAGCAGTGAAGATGGAATTAGGTAGTGCTTCTATTGAGGCAGCAAAAGACATGGGTTCTATGGATATCAGAGGGAGAGACTTGTTAACTGGATTACCAAAAACAATCTCAATTCCAGCGGTTGATGTAGCTGAAGCTATCAAAGAAGTGATAGAAAGTATCCTTGTTGCTGTTAAAGGAACATTGGAAGATACATCACCTGAAATTTCAGCTGATGTCATTGATCGAGGTATCGTCTTAACGGGCGGCGGAGCAATGCTGAAACATCTCAGCGATGTGATTGCTGAAGAAACAGATGTCCCTGTTTTTGTTGCAAGCAATCCTTTAGACTGCGTAGCAATAGGAACTGGTGAAGCATTAAATCATTTAGATATTTACAGAAAGCAATCTAGATAAATACATCAAACTAGCGGGAAGACGTTCTTCCCGCTAGTTTGATGAACAATCACTTATTACTAACTTAGTACCAACTTTTTATTGGTACATAAGTATGATTCACTCATTTTGTATCTACATCTACGAACAGTCGATGATCTATGGTAAAATAAGCAAAGTTAAATTATAAGAGGTGTCATAATTGAACCAATTTTTTACAAATAAAAAATTAATCGTATTACTTGTCAGTGTCATTTTGTTTGTTTCACTTATTTCATTTTCGACGAGAAATACTGGGAATATACCTTTTGTGCAGCAAGCAACCAATGATATTACTGCAGTTCTAGGTAGAGTATATTCAAAACCCGCTAATGCCATCATAAATGTTTTTGATTCAATTGATGATTTACAAAATACGTATGAAGAAAACCAAAGATTGAAAATTGAAATAGATCGTATCTATGAACGGCAAGCGGAATTAAACACGCTTAAAGACGAGAACGAGCGATTAGTAGAAGAGCTTGATTTAAAAGAATCATTAACAGATTACCGGACTATATCTGGTACAGTTATATCCAGAAATCCAGACAATTGGGTTGATCAGATTGTTGTTGATCGCGGGAGTCAAGATGGTGTAGAAGTAGGTATGCCAGTAATGTCTGGGAATGGATTGATCGGTAGAATTTCAGAAACAAATCCAACGAGTTCAAAAGTTGTTTTATTAACAAATATCGAACAAACATCCAATCAAGTTTCTTCAGAGGTCGTAATGGAAGACGATACAGTATATGGATTAATAAGTGATTATAATAATGAAACTGACCGCTTACTAATGTCTCAAATAACTTCTACTCTGGACATTGAAGAAGGAGAACTTGTGACAACTTCCGGGTTAGGCGGATCTATTCCTAGAGGTTTGATCATTGGTGAGGTAAATGAAGTAACCATGGATTCACACGGTCTTGCTCAACAAGTGTATGTGACTCCATCGGCAGATTTTAATAATATTCGATTTGTAACGATTATTCACCGTACAGCTGAGAGTGGTGAAGAGTAATGTCTAATTGGAAAAAAATTATTATACCCATTTTTCTGTTGTTTTTTACATTACTCATCGACGGAGGTCTGACCTATTTATTTCATGATCAATTAAATTCTTCTATAGGCTTGATGATACCACGATTAGTAGTTGTCACTCTCATCATGCTGGCTTTTTATTTGGATCCAAAGCAGTTATTTGGTCTTTCACTAACTTTTGGATTCATCTACGATAGTTATTATAGTGGCGTTTTAGGTGTGTATATTGCTGCCTTTGTTCTAATGACTTATCTGGTCATTCAAATACGTCAAATTATCAATCCTTTTTTCTATGTTATACTATTGGTTAATGTAGTGGTCTTAACGATTATGGAATTATTCGTTTTTGGGGTATATAGAGGCATCGGATTATCTGATTTGACACTCCAACTATTTTTAGTTAATCGTTTAGGCGGAACCTTAGTATTTAATACAGTCGTATTTCTGATTATTGGTTATCCGCTTAGAGAATGGATGAAAGTATTAGTTAATATAGATGAAAACAAAACGGGTAAAAATAATAAAAGTACGTCAATTAGATAAAAACTAGAGGTGGACAATATGAAGAGTGCTGTATCATTAAAGGGTACAAAAGAAGGTTATCAACTTATTATACAATCTTCAGCTTCTATGCAAGACGTGTATAAAGATCTTAAAACATTGACAGAGCAATTAAAAACAGATTCTCAAGCTGGAAGAGAAATTGAATTCCATGTAAAAACTGGTCAGCGAGAGTTAACTGATGACGAAAAAAAAGAGATGACTGATATTATTGAAGATGACTACTTTAAAGTTTCTTCATTTGAAGCAGATGTCATGTCAATGGACAAATTCATGAAGTGGCATAACCAGATAAGTCCGTCGCTTGAAGTCAGGACAGTTAGAAGTGGTCAAATCGTTGAATCTGAGGGTGATATGTTACTAATTGGGGTCGTTCATCCCGGAGGAACAGTACGTGCCACAGGAAGTGTTTTCATAATAGGTGAGTTAAAAGGAATAGCTCATGCGGGTATCAACGGTAAAGAAAGTGCAGTGGTGGTAGCTAATTTCCGTTATAATGCACAAGTGCGTATCGGAGATAATGTTCACGTCATTGAAAAAAAAGATCAGAACAACGATGAAAACTCTGATACTGTTGAATTTGTTTATGTTAATGATTTACATATCATTGAAGTTTCTCCCCTAGAAAATTTAAAAGCCATTCGTCCGGAAATTGGTAAACATGCAGGAGGTATTTATAATGGGTAAAGCCATAGTTATCACATCAGGTAAGGGTGGAGTAGGAAAAACAACATCCACAGCAAATATTGGAACAGCTTTAGCCCTTCAAGGTAAAAAAGTTTGTTTAATAGATATGGATATAGGATTAAGAAATTTAGACGTAATACTTGGTCTGGAAAATCGCATCATTTATGATATTATCGACATAGTAGAAGGAAGAGCAAAATTACATCAAGCACTTATAAAAGATAAACGATTTAATGATCAGTTATTCTTACTTCCGGCTGCGCAACATGCAGATAAAAATGCCATAAACGAGACCCAAATGATCGAACTGGTGGATGAACTGAGAACCGATTTTGATTATATTTTAATTGATTGTCCTGCCGGTATTGAACAAGGATTTAAAAATTCCATAGCTGCAGCTGATGAAGCAATTTTAGTAACCACACCAGAAATATCAGCTATCAGAGATGCAGATAGAATTATCGGATTAATTGAACAGACTTCGATCCAGTCGCCACAATTAGTTATCAATCGTATTCGAAAAGGTATGATGGAGGCAGGAGATGTGATGGATATTGAAGAAATAACACGACATCTGTCTATAAAACTCTTGGGTATTGTCTTCGAGGATGATGAAGTTGTGCGTTCATCCAATAAAGGGAATCCGGTCGTCTTAGATCCGAATCATCCGGCTTCACAGGGTTATAGAAACATTGCAAGAAGAATACTGGGAGATACCGTTCCTTTAATGACTGTAAAAGAAGAAAAAGTGAGCATTTGGAAAAAATTATTTGGTTTTAAAAAATAATTATGCTATGATATAAAAAATAATAAAAAAGCTATGATGAGAAAAAGTATAAGATATCTTTTACAGAGAGGTTACGGTAGGTGAAAGTAACTAAAAGATTACTTTGAAAACACATCTCTAAGCTTTAAGCTGAAAATCGAGTAAGCTTGACCGGATGCACCCGTTATCGTGCCAGCGTTTAGCAGTTGTGAACGTGTTGAGGTAACAAGCTAATTATATTTGTTACGAATAAAGGTGGGATCACGATATTTAATCGTCCTTTAATTCTCTTTTTAAGAGGATTAAAGGGCGTTTTTTTTTTATGTAAGAACTGCAGACTTGCGTAAAATAGATGGACAAATAAAAATAATGAAAAACTTTAGGAGGAAAAACTAATGAATAAATCAAAAGAGCTATTAATGGGGTTACTGGTATCGGGAATCGTATTAACCGGATGTCAAACAAATGAGGCTGAAAGTGGAGCTGAAGATAACGCGTACGTCATTGGTTTGGATGATACATTTGCCCCAATGGGTTTCAGAGACGATAACGGTGAATTAATTGGCTTTGATATAGACTTAGCTAATGCCGTAGCAGAAGATTTGGACCGTTCCATAACATTTCAGCCGATCGATTGGGCAATGAAAGAAACAGAATTAAATGCCGGAAACATTGATATGATATGGAACGGCTACACAATAACAGAAGAACGTGCAGAAAAAGTTGATTTTGGCACACCTTATTTAGAGAATAGTCAGTTGATTATTACCTTGGAAGAGAATGATATAGAGATGAAATCAGATTTAATAAACAAAAAGGTAGCCGCTCAACAATCTTCTAGTGCAGTAAGTGCTATTGAAAGTGATCCATCAGATATTATTTCTCAGTTTGATAACGGAGAAGTTATTCAATTTCCATCAAATAACGATGTCTTCAATGATTTGATTTCTGGTCGCAGTGAGGCAATCGTCGTAGATGAAACATTAGGCCGTTTCTATATGGCTCAAAACAAGGCACCTAATTATAAAGTTTTAGAAGAAAACTTTGGTAATGAAGAATACGCTATTGGATTTAGACAGGAAGATGATGATTTGAGAGAAGAATTTAATGGATCACTTGAAAGACTTATGGAAAATGGCACGTATGATGATATTTACCAAACATGGTTCAGTAAGTAAGATTAAATAATAGGAGTGAAGCTTATGTTGTGGTCAGCCTTGCCTTCTATCATTGGAGGCTTAGAATTAACTTTGAAGTTGTTTGGTTTGGTATTAGTACTTTCCCTTCCCCTAGGTTTAGGTGTGGCAGTGGTCAAAGTATATGGACCTAAATTCTTACAGGGAATCATTACGCTATATATTTATGTTATGCGAGGGACACCACTATTGCTTCAGTTAATGTTTGTGTTTTTTGGCTTACCATATATTGGAATAACGCTTGATCGGTTTCCATCAGCTGTCTTTGCTTTTGTATTAAATTATGCAGCCTATTTTGCAGAAATATTCAGAGGGGGAATGGTTGGCGTCCCAAGTGGTCAATTTGAAGCTTTGAAAGTTTTAGGTATAGCTCATTTTAAAGGGTATACTAAGGTCATTTTTCCACAAGTTTTAAAAACGACTCTCCCAAGTTTAGGAAACGAAGTTCTCGCTTTAGTCAAAGATACATCACTTGTTTATATCCTAGGTTTAGGAGAAGTTTTGCGAGCAGGTCAAATTGCTGCTAACAGATATGCCTCTCTTGTTCCCTTCATGTTTGTCGGTGTATTGTACCTCATCATAACGGGAATCATTTCATATTTATTGAATAAAATCGAGAATAATTATCAAATATAGAGGAGATTGACTGATGCTTGAGATTAATAATTTGAGTAAAAAAATGAATGGTATCGATCTTATAAAAGATTTTTCTCTCACGGTGAACAAAAGAGAAATCGTTTCTATCGTAGGAGAATCTGGTTCAGGAAAAACAACCTTTATTCGTCTGTTGAATCAATTAGATACACCAGATGAAGGACAGATTAAATTGGATGACGAAACTTTATTCTCTACTCACGAATCCTACAATAGCGCCAATAAAAAAATCGGACTAGTCTTTCAAGATTTTCAGCTTTTCCCTAATTTAACTGTCAAAGAAAATTGTACGCTTAGCCCGATACTCAATAAGGAATTAAGTAAAGAAGATGCAGATAAGAAAGCTGAACGGTTATTAGATAAATTAACTATTTTGGATAAGCAGGATGTTTATCCAAAAGCATTGTCTGGTGGACAACAGCAACGCGTGGCCATTGCTCGTGCTTTAATGTTGGAACCACAAATTTTATGCTTGGACGAGCCTACTTCTGCACTGGATCAAGATACGGCTAATCGTTTTGGAGAGTTGCTGAAGTCGATAATCAAAAATGATGTCGGGGTTATTATGATCACACATGATTTGGGATTTGCTGAAAAATTTAGTGATCGATTCATTTCTTCTGCTGAATTTTTAAGATAAATCTTTTATGACCGAACAGCAAATCACTCGCTGTGAAACTATTGATTGACTCTAAATGTTTAATTTGGTAAGATAACAATGTTGTAAATGTGTAGCACCACAACTACAACCGCTCGTATATAAGTTTAAAAGTAGACTTCTGCTACTTATAACGGCGAGTCTAAGTGCTTAAGAATAGAACTAAACGTTTTATTCATCAATTAAAGGAGGTGCAACAAACATGTACGCAATTATCAAAACAGGTGGAAAACAGTTTAAAATAGAAGAAGGTCAAGACATCTACGTAGAAAAATTAGACGGAGAAGCTGGCGATTCTGTAATTTTTGACGAAGTTTTGTTTGTTGGAGGAGATAATACTGTAGTAGGTAATCCCTTCATCAAAGGTGCTTCTGTAGAAGGTACGATTGAAAAACAAGGTCGTATGAAGAAAGTGACAACGTTTAAATATCGTCGTCGTAAAGATTCTCATACAAAAAAAGGACATCGTCAACCTTATACAAAAGTTTCTATTACATCAATTAAATCTAACTAATATTTGAGAAAGTGAGACTGAAATGATAGACATTCAATTTCGCCGTGAAGGTTCTAAAATAATGTCCGTAGAAATATCTGGACATGCTGAAGCTGGCCCATACGGTAATGACATTGTTTGTGCTGCTGTTTCAGCTTTAAGTATCGGTACAGTAAATAGTCTATCAGAAATTGCTGAAATACCTGTTGATGTGGTTTCTGCAAATGATTCTGGTGGATATTTAAAATTTACTTTACCTGCTGATTTAACTCAAAAACAAATGGAAACTGGTCAGATACTTATGAGAAGTCTTTACTTATCTTTAAAAAGTACAGAAGAAGAATATCAGGAGTATTTGCGAATTAATTCCCTCGATGGGAAGTAATGGAGGTGTATTGAATATGTTGAAAATGAATTTACAATTGTTCGCTCATAAAAAAGGTGGCGGTTCAACAACTAACGGCCGTGACTCACAATCAAAACGTTTAGGATCTAAACGTGCTGATGGACAAGCTGTTTCTGGAGGATCTATTTTATACCGTCAAAGAGGAACTAAAATCCATCCTGGTGAAAACGTAGGACGAGGTGGAGACGACACTTTATTTGCTAAAATTGATGGTGTTGTTCGCTTCGAACGTAAAGGTAAAAACAAAAAGCAAGTATCTGTTTATCCTTTAGCTAACTAAGCAAGATAAAAACTGGAATCATAAATCTTTTTAGATTTTGATTCCTTTTTTTATATCTAAAAATCTGGAACAGTGTCGTAATGGCAGGATGAAAAAATTATATTTAAAGCTTAAATCTTGTACAAGCCTTATGAATAAGTTAAGATGATATAAGTGTGCGAGTTTTACTTTCAAGCTGTATAACAATTGAGATATTGTTTAAAATGAAAGGGTTGTTGTAGTGGATACCATTAAAGTAGAAGAATTTTATACTGTCTTATTAGAATCGACACAACTTATAAAAGATGATTTAGATTCTACTTTTATAGAAGCTTTTATTGAAACAGGTGAAAACATCATAGATAATGGGGAAATTCAAATTGAGAATAACCTACCTAAACCAGAAACTAGAGATAAGTTGAAAAAATTGTATGACTCTCTATCTGTTGATGATTTGTCACTGGAAGAAAAGAAAAAAGCCATACAGATGATGTTGATCAATACTGTAAAAGAAGAGCGACTGCAAGTTAATCATCAACCGACTCCTGACGGTATTGGGGTCATATTGTCTTATTTCATAGAATTATTTTATGATAAAGATGAGGCACTACATCTGGCTGATTTATCCGTGGGAAGCGGGAATTTATTATATACTCTTTTTACGACACTCTTTTCTAACAATTCCAAGATCAAATTGACCGGTGTGGATAATGATGAATTACTTATATCGTTGGCGTCTACTGTTTCAGGATTATTAAATATTCCGATTCAGTTAATGCATCAAGATGCTTTGCAGCCTCTTTTATTAGATCCTGTAGACGTAATGGTCTCAGATCTTCCAATAGGCTATTATCCTAAAGATGTAGAAAGTGATGCATTTCAAACTGGGTTTGAAGAAGGTTATTCTTACAGCCACTATTTACTTATTGAACAAGGGTTTAATTATTTAAAAGAAAATGGGTATGCTTTTTATTTGTTACCTACAAATGTGTTTGAGTCAGAAGAGGTAAAAAGTTTACTACAGTATGTTCATTCTGTAGGGCATGTCCAAGCAATTATCCATATGCCACATGAATGGTTCAGTTCGCCCAAATCAAGAAAATCGTTGTTTATTGTGCAGAAGAAAGGTAATAAGAGTAAACAGGTTTCTGAAGTATTGGTATCAACTGTACCTAGTCTCAACGATCAGAATGCATTTAAAGAATTTATTCTAGATATAAAAGAATGGAAAAAAGAGCAACAAATATAATTATAAAAAGGGAGCGACTAATATGTCAAAGACGATTGCAATTAATGCTGGAAGTTCAAGTTTGAAATGGAAATTATTTATAATGCCACAAGAAGAAGAGTTAGCATCTGGTGTTGTTGAACGTATTGGATTAAATGATTCTATTTTTACAATTAAATATAATAATGGTGAAAAATTTAAACAAGTTGTCGATATTGCTAATCACGAAATTGCTGTTGAAATGCTTTTAAAACAATTAACGGAGTTAAACATCATTAGTGATTTTAATGAAATTACAGGTGTAGGCCATCGTGTCGTTGCTGGTGGTGAAATTTTCAAAGATTCAGCACTAGTAACTGACGAAGTCATTGAACAGATCGAGAGTTTATCTGAATTCGCGCCCTTACACAACCCTGCCAATGCAAGAGGAATTAAAGTTTTTAGAAAAATTTTACCAGATATTACAAGTGTAGCTGTATTTGATACGTCTTTCCACCAAACAATGCCTAAAGTAAACTACTTGTATAGTATTCCATTAGAATATTATGAAAAACATAATGCCCGTAAATACGGTGCACATGGAACAAGTCATAAATATGTTGCTCAACAAGCAGCTGAAATGTTGGGGAAACCTATTGAAGAACTGAAAATCATTACATGCCACTTGGGTAATGGGGCTTCAATTACAGCAGTAGACGGTGGGAAATCTGTGGATACTTCAATGGGATTCACCCCATTGGCTGGTTTAACGATGGGAACTCGTTCAGGCGATATCGATGCTTCATTACTTCCGTTTTTAATGGAAAAAGAAGGTATTGAGTCCATTAACGACATGATTTATATTTTAAATAATGAATCTGGATTAAAAGGTATTTCTGGAATTTCAAGTGATATGAGAGATTTAGAAGATGTAGAAGATACAAACGAACGAGCAGAATTGGCTTTACGCATATTCGAAGATAGAGTAAAAAAATATATCGGTTCATATGCAGCAACTATGAATGGCGTTGATGCTATCGTCTTTACAGCCGGTATCGGTGAGAATGGTCCAGAAACACGTGAGAAAGTCATTGATGGTATTTCTTTCCTTGGTGCTCACATCGATGGTGAGAAAAATAATGTTAGAGGTAAACAAAGAATTATCTCGACAGATGATTCAAAAGTTAAAGTTTTACTCATCCCTACAGATGAAGAAGTTATGATTGCTCGTGATGTACAAAAATTCAGTAAATAATTACTGAAAAAAGGCTTCACAATTCCGAATTACCGGAATTGTGAAGCCTTTTTATTCTCGAATCTATTCTTCAGTATATTTATTATCTAGGTCAGTACGTACGATTAAGACATCACATTTAGCTTGACGTATAACGTATTCAGAAACAGAACCGACAAATATACGTTCAACCGCATTTAAACCAGTGGCACCAAGCATGATTAAATCAACATTTTCAGCCTCTGGTATCTGTTTTGCAATCATTACTTTTGGTGATCCATATTCTAACACAGTTCTGACTTGTGAAAGTCCCTCTTTCTTGGCGTATGCTTTGTAATCATTAAGGGTACCTTTAGCTTCTTCACGTGCGTTATCAGCAATTGAGCCATCAAACGTGCTGAATGATTGATAAGCTCTAGTGTCAATTACATGGGCAAGTACAAGAACAGCATCATTTCTTTTTGCTACTTCTACTGCTTTTTTGAATGCTTTCTCTGCTTGAGAAGACCCATCGATAGCTATTAAAATTGTTTTATACTCTTGTAACATGTTACACACAACCCTTCTTTTATTCTTATATTAATTATACTAAAGTTTATACTAATTACCTAATAAAAGGAAAAAAAGAGCCAAGACATAAGTCTTGGCTCCGTTTAAAAATAAGTATAAGAAATCCGATGGTGCCGGTTGAACGCCATATTAGGTTGAACCCGCTATAAGCAGGTGGGCTTCACCAGAAAAATATTTGACTTCCAAATGATAAGGCATGTCAGCAATTTCTCCTTTAGAATCCCAATGTTTTAATAAAATGTTCGGTCAACACTGTTTGTAGGCATCGCGTACACCTCAGAATTCTTATCTTTATATTAGCACGGAAGGCCTATTTAGTCAATGAGGAGTGCTCATGAGAGAACGATTATTTGTTTTTATATTTTACTAGTTGATTGCTTAAAGCATTTTCGAATTTTGATGTCATTATTGGGTTATAATACTGTTTATTTTTGATAACATCAGGTAAATACTGCTGCTTTATCCAATGGTTCTCATAGTCATGAGGGTATTTATATCCAACCCCACTGCCTAATTTTTCAGCTCCTTGATAGTGTGCATCTTTTAAATGGCTTGGAACATCTCCCGCAAGTCCGTTTCTGACATCGCTTAAAGCTGCGTCTATTGCAACTATAGCGCTATTTGACTTAGGAGATAAGCACATTTCAATAACCGCATTAGAGAGAGGGATACGAGCTTCTGGGAACCCTATTTTTTCTGCAGCTTCTACGGCTGTAACGACACGGGCTACCCCCGCCGGATTAGCTAGACCGATATCTTCATAAGCAGTAACGATCAGTCGTCTGATGATTACCTTGAGTTCTCCGGCTTCTATTAAGCGAGCCAAGTAATGAAGGGCAGCATGGACATCGCTTCCTCGAATCGATTTTTGGAATGCTGATATGGCATTATAATGGGCATCACCATCCTTATCGTGACTCAAAGACTTTCTTTGCAAACATTCCTCAGCAACGTCTAGAGAGATAACAATGATTCCATCTTTATCAGGTTCTGTTGATGTAACGGCTAATTCTAAGGCATTCAGAGAACTTCTTAAATCGCCTTGTGTTGAACGAGCAAAATAATTTAGAACTTTTTCATCAATATCAATAGTGTAGTGGCCTAAACCATCTTCTACATCTGTTATTGCTCTATTTAGAGCGGATGTAATTTGAGACTCGCTTAATGGTTTCAACTCAAATATTTGTGCCCGACTTCTAATGGCGGGGTGAATAGAAATATAGGGGTTTTCGGTTGTTGCACCTATTAGTACGATTCTTCCATTCTCAAGATGAGGGAGTAAAAAGTCCTGTTTAGGCTTATCTAAACGGTGCACCTCATCAAGCAGTAGGACAACAGTACCGCTCATTTTTGCTTCTTCTACAACGATTTCCAAGTCTTTTTTCTTGTCAGTTGCGGCGTTTAACATACGAAAAGCATATTGCGTGGACCCAGCTATAGCACTGGCTATACTGGTTTTCCCTATACCGGGAGGACCGTATAAGATCATTGAAGAAAGTTGTTTAGCTTTTACCATTCTCCATATGATTTTGCCTTCTCCTACGAGATGGGATTGTCCAACAATATTTTCAATCGTTTTTGGACGCATGCGGTAGGCTAATGGTTTGTTCAATCTGATTCTCCTTTGAAAAATGATGATCATATCGGTTTGCGTTTCAAGTATAGCATTCTTTTGGATACAATAAAATAAATGTGAACGAACGTTTGCTATAATCTGGCATCTATTTTTCTAGTTTCACTGTTTAGTTTGTGATAAGATAGACTGTGATATTAATAGGAAAAAAAAAGAGGAAGTATAGAATGAATTTTAAAAAAATCATACAAGAAAACAAACTTGAACCATATTTTATAAAAGGATCTTTTGGTATAGAGAAAGAGGGGCTCAGAGCGGATAAAGAGGGATATTTAGCTTTAACTGATCATCCAGCTCGTTTTGGTAATCGTAACCATCACCCTTATATTCAAACTGATTTCAGTGAATCTCAACTTGAATTAGTGACTCCACCTCAAGACACAATGAAGCAGCAGTACCAGTGGTTAAAAGCGTTACACGATGTAGTTAATCGGACACTACCAGAGGAAGAATTTGTCTGGCCGTTCAGTATGCCTAACATTTTGCCGGAAGAAGAAGACATTCCGCTTATTAAGGTCGATGATTCAAATGAAATTAAATACCGCAAAAATCTAGCCGAAAAATATGGAAAGAAAAAACAAATGATAAGTGGTGTACATTTTAATTTTTCCTTTGACCCAGTACTTTTAGAAAAATTAAGTGAACAGCTCCAAGGATATGATGATATAGATGAATGGTGCAATGACTTGTATCTTAAAATGTCTCGAAATTATTTGAGATATCAGTGGGTATTGACTTATTTATTTGGGGCTTCGCCGGTGAGTCATCCGTCTTTACTGGATAGCGAAACGATCGGAATGGTCAGAAGCATTAGAAATAGCACATATGGGTATCATAATACCTTTACAGACAATGTATCATATGAGTCTATAGGTAGATATATCGAAGACATTGAACGATTAGTAAAAATAATACATTATACGAAGAAAGAGAATATTATGGCTCGTCCAGGTTAAGAGGGAAAGGGAAACACGTTTGTCAATTAATAAATAATGGAGCGCGGTATGTCGAGTTCAGATCGTTTGATTTGAATCCTTTTGATCCATTAGGTTTTTCTTATGAGCAATCTCTTTTCGTTCATGTATATTTATTAACGATGGTATGGATGGACCAGGATAATTTAGACGAAGACATCAAAGTAGGTATTAAAATGAACGCACAGACTTCTCTTGAAAATCCTTTCGAGACCTCGCGTTTTCAAGAAGAAGGTCTTTCGCTTTTGACTTTGATGAAACAAACTTGTCATGAATTGAAGTTGCCGAATGAATACTCTGATGTCATTGATGAAGCGATACATATGTTCCATCACCCAGAAGAGACGTTGGCTGCTAAAATAGTGACAAAATTAAAAGAGAAGTCATCATTTATCGATTTTGGTATTGAATTAGGATTAGACTACAAACAACTTTCACTTGAAAAACCGTTTCTTTTAAATGGTTTTGAAACGATGGAAATGAGCTCCCAATTACTACTGTACGATGCTTTACAAATGGGTCTCAAGACGACAGTACTAGATGAGAAGGATCATTTTTTGGCTTTCACTTATAAGGGTAAAAAAGAGTATGTGAGAAATGGAAATATGACATCGAAGGATACGTATATCTCTCACTGGATCATGGCTAATAAAACAGTGACTAAAAAAGTTTTGAGAGAAAATGATTATGCAGTACCAGATGGTGAAGAGTTTTCTACGTTAACAGAAGCTAAAAATTATTATGAATTGACAAGTAACAAATCGATTGTTGTCAAGCCTAAATCCACGAACTACGGGATCGGTATATCTATTTTCAGACAATCACCTTCCAGAAAAGCCTACGAAGATGCTCTGACTATTGCATTCAAAGAGGATGATGGCATCCTGATAGAAGAGTATATTGAAGGAACGGAATATCGTTTTTTTGTTCTTGATGAAAAAGTCGAAGCAGTCTTACTTCGTGAACCTGCGAATATAACGGGTGACGGTAAACATACCGTCAGAGAATTGATTGCTTTAAAGAACAAGCATCCTTATAGAGGTGAGAACCACCGCGCACCGCTTGAAAAAATTAAAACAAGTGAGATAGAAGCATTGATGCTTGAAGAACAAGGGTACACGTTTGAGAGTATTATTGAAAACAACAAGAGAGTGAATCTCCGTGAAAATTCAAATATATCTACCGGTGGAGATTCCATCGACGTCACCGATGATATGCATGAAAGTTACAAGCGAATCGCCGAAGAAATAGCTAAAGCATTGAATGTGAAAGTCACAGGTTTAGATCTGATTATTCCTGATATCGATTTGCCAAGTACTAAAGAAAATCAGGGATACACAGTGATCGAAGCTAATTTTAATCCTGCAATGAACATGCATGCTTATGTACAAAAAGGCAAAGGAAGACGTCTATCAAAGAAAGTATTGGAAATGTTGTATCCCGATATTGAACTTTCATAGTTTAGAAAGGACTTTTTTATGACTGAAACAATATATTTAGACCATGCAGCAACCACACCTATGCATCCAAAAGTTATTGATGAGATGACAGATGCAATGAAGAACCATTATGGGAATGCTTCGAGTATTCATCAAATTGGTCGAGAGAGCAAAGGTATACTGGAAGAAGCTCGACTAATTTTCGCTAAGAGTATCAATGCGAACCCCCACGAAATCATTATAACGAGTGGAGGAACTGAAAGTGATAATATGGCCATAATCAAAACAGCTGAAAAACGTAAAGATTATGGCAAACATATCATTACAACAGCAGTTGAGCACCCTGCCGTACTGGAACCCATGGAACACTTGGAAAGTGAAGGGTTTGAGGTCACGTTTCTACCTGTCAACGAAGATGGAGAAATAACTCTAGAACAAGTCAAAGAAGCTATACGTGAAGACACGATACTTATTTCTATTATGTATGGTAATAATGAAATAGGAAGCTTGATGCCAATAAGTGCCATAGGAGATTATTTGAAAGAATTAGATGCTAAAATCATTTTTCATACGGATGCCGTCCAAGCATACGGGACCGAAGATATAGATGTAAAACGAGATAATATTGACTTACTCTCCGTTTCAGCTCATAAAATCAACGGACCCAAAGGAATCGGTTTTATATATATAAATCAGGCGACTGTGATCCCACGTTTAATCATGGGGGGAGAACAAGAAAACAATAAAAGAGCAGGCACAGAAAATATTCCGGCCATTGTCGGATTTAAAAAAGCCGTAGAACTCAGAATGGGTAACAAGAAAGAATCAAGAGATTTATATAGTCAGCATAAACGATTATTCATAAAAAAATTAAAAAATTCAGGAATCGATTTTAATGTGAACGGATCAGTTGAGAAAAGTTTGCCCCATATACTCAGTATTCATATAAAAGGTGTTCCCGCCGAAAAACTGCTGATTCATTTGGATCTAGCAAAAATCGCAGTGTCGATAGGCTCGGCTTGCACGGCAGGTAATATTGAACCAAGTCATGTCTTGATTGCATTATATGATGAAAAACATCCAGCAGTTGAAGAAACTATACGGATAAGTTTTGGTCAAGGTGTAACGGAAGAAGCAATTAATAAAACGGTAGATAAGATAGAGTCTGCCTGTACTTTTCTAAAGATGAATTAACTGAAAAACACATATATAAGAGGGGGAATAGGAGCAATGGCAACATATAAGAAAGATCATTTAATGGGAAGCGACGATAATTATGGTATTCATGAAGACGCAAAACGCTATACGCTCAGAGATAATGGGTTTTTGGAAAATAAAAATGGATCTTTTCATTATGAACGAGTGTTATCATTAAATAGCCAAGATAAAAAAAAGGCCAAGCTGAAAATAATCATCTCCAAAGATATTGATGAACTCAAATTGTCTGCAGTTACCTCAAACGGATTGAAAAAAATTGATTTATACAAATCAGATCAATTAGAAGAAGAAAGAAAATTCGTTGAAGGTATATTAGATTCTTTGGTTAGTGCAAAAGTGCTTAAAAAAGTTTAAGTGATATTTCTAAAGATAATCAGAAAATGAGCAAATAAGGAAGACACACAATTTTATTGTGTGTCTTTTTTAAATAATCCATTGAATCCCTTGATTTATTCGTTTTAGACAGTATAATATAACAGACTGGAAATATACGAACCTTCAATTCGTGCAAATACAGAATCTTTACAGAAATGATGGTGAAAAAATGTCAAATGCAAGCACAGGCACAAGAGTGGTCGTAGGTATGAGTGGTGGAGTAGATTCATCAGTAACGGCTTTACTACTAAAACAACAAGGGTATGATGTTATTGGCGTTTTTATGAAGAACTGGGATGACACAGATGAAAATGGTGTGTGTACAGCTACAGAGGATTATAAAGACGTGGCACTCGTAGCCAATAAAATCGGTATACCATATTATTCTATAAATTTTGAAAAAGAATATTGGGATAAAGTCTTTCAATATTTTCTAGATGAATATAAAAAAGGACGCACGCCGAATCCTGACGTAATGTGTAATAAAGAAATTAAATTTAAAGCCTTTTTGGATTACGCTATAAGTTTGGGCGCAGAATATGTAGCCACAGGACATTATGCGCGTGTGAAGAGAGACGAAGATGGGACAACTCATATGTTACGAGGAATAGATGCTAATAAGGATCAAACCTATTTTCTCAATCGATTATCTCAAGAACAGTTATCTAAAGTCATGTTTCCCATTGGCGAGATGGATAAGAGTGAAGTAAGAAAAATAGCTGAAGAAGCAGGCTTGGCAACAGCTAAGAAAAAAGATTCAACAGGCATCTGTTTTATTGGGGAAAAAGACTTTAAAGAATTCCTGATGAACTATTTACCAGCACAACCTGGTAACATGGTGGCAGAAGATGGCGAAATAATGGGGCAGCATGATGGATTGATGTATTATACTATCGGGCAAAGAAAAGGACTGGGTATCGGGGGGACAGGTCAATCGAATGAACCTTGGTTTGTCATTGGAAAAAACCTCAAAAATAATGAATTAATCGTAGGTCAAGGATTCACACATCCCAACTTATATGCGACAAGGCTAGAAGCCAGTGAGTTCACGTTTACAATAGATAAGGATTTCCCAGAGACGTTTAAATGTACAGCCAAATTCAGGTACAGACAAAAAGATGTTGGTGTAACTGTACATTTGAACAAAGAAGATAATACAGCAGTGGTGGAATTTGACGAACCGGCACGAGCAATCACACCCGGACAAGCAATTGTTTTATACGATGGCGATGAATGCTTGGGTGGGGGAACGATCGATAGAGCTTATCAAGAGTCTAAAATTTTACAGTACATCTAAATAGACATAAAAAAAGAGTTGCTGTGATTATGAGCAACTCTTTTTTTCACTTACAAAAAATAAAGGGGTCAAATGTCAATCTTTGCTTATAATTATTGATAAAAATTATTATGGTCAAACTATTTATTTTTGCATTTTATTTTCGCTTTTATTTAAGATTGTCACTAATCGTGACTGAGAACCGTGGTGTTTTCATAAAAATTCAACATATTTAAAATAATGAAAGCTTGTTCAATATAGCCTGTTTGTAGTATACTGATAGACAATATTAGTGTTTTTTGGGGGGTCTTATATGTATTTATTTGAGCAGTTTGGTATGGAAGGTGAAGAATTATTTAGGTATTCCTCTTTGATAGATTTGAATTTCCCTCTTCATTTCCATCGAGCTTATGAAATTATGATAGTGGAAAAGGGCGAAATGGTCGTTAAAATCGAAGAAATAGACTATGTTCTGAGAGCTAATGAGGCAGTGTTTATTTTCCCTAATCAATTACATGAATTTTCAACACTTAACCATTCAGTGTCTAAAGCATTTATTTTTTCACCTGAATTGATTGGACATTTTTTTTCTTCTTATAAAAGTTCTGTACCGATAAACAATAAGTTTTTGGTTGATGATGTCCCTCTAAAAGATGATTTCCTATCTATTTATGCTCAAAAAGGGCTGCTCTATAATTATTGTGATAGACTGATCCAAACAACTTCTTTTGAATCGATTAAAGTTACGCCTAAACGAAAAATCATCCAAAATATCCTTGTTTATATAGATAACCACTACCAAGATGATTGTACATTAAGAGATGTTTCGAAAGCTATCCAGTACGACTATGCGTACTTATCAAAATTATTCTATCATTATACTAATTTAACATTTACTACGTACTTAAACAGATACCGGTTAACTCAAGCAGCCTACTTATTACTCAATAGCGAAGAAGCCGTTAGTGAAGTAGCTCAAAAATGTGGATATAAAACATTGAGGACATTCAACCGAAACTTTAAAGCTTTTAAAGATGTATCGCCAACAGTCTTTAGAGAAAATAATGAATTTTCTAAAAAACAGCTAGATAAACCGTCATGTATTAGATAAACTAGTCAAGGAAGGAGGACTTGGTGTGCAACAACTTGATTTTTCAAACGAGAAGGACTCAGAAGAATACATCATTGGTGAAATAGTAGCAATCTATTTTTCTAATCCATCTAACTACTACAAAGTTATATTAGTTAAAATCGATTCCACCAATACAAAGGTTAAAGAAACACAGACAATAGTCACCGGGAACTTTGGACAAATCCAAGAAGGCGATCCTTATAAATTCTTTGGTAAATGGACAGATCATCCTAAATATGGGCTGCAGTTCCTATCGACGAAATATATCAAAGAAAAACCATCTACCGAAGAAGCAATCATTACTTACCTTTCTAGCCCGCGTTTTAGGGGAATCGGTAAAAAATCAGCTGAAAAAATAGTTGAAACACTAGGTCTTGAAAGTTTAGATAAAATATTAGCAGATGAAAGTGTTTTGGACACTGTCCCCGGATTAAATCAAGCAAAAAAATCAATGCTGCTTTCTGTACTAGATAAAGAACAGGGCATGCAGAAAATCATTATTGCTTTAAATAATTATGGCATATCAAACCAGCTTGCGTATAAAATATACCAGCGATTTGAAGGCGAAACCTTATCAGTTATTCAATCTAATCCATATAAATTAATTGAAGAAATTGAAGGTATCGGTTTTAAGCGAGCAGATTCGGTAGCTGAAGAAATTGGTATTGAAGGAGATGCTCCGGAACGAATCAAAGCAGGTATTTTATATACAATTGAAGAACAAACCATGAAATCTGGAGACACATATATTGAAGCGGATTTCCTATTGGAAAAGAGTTTGAAAATACTTGAGGATAGTCGTTCTTTCATTATAAATCCAGATTTAATAGCTGGAATTATTATAGAATTAGTTGATTTGCAGAACATCATTCAAGAAGAAAATCGCTTCTATTTGCCTTCTTTATATGCTTCTGAATGGGGCATTGCCGGCGCATTAGAAAGATTGATGACGAGCGCAGATGAAGAAATATTAAAAGAAAAAGCTATCGACAAAAAAATCAAGCAGTTTGAAAAACGTCGAGGGATAACATTCGGATCATCTCAAAAAGAAGCGATAAGAAAAGCATTAATGTCTTCAGTTTTTTTATTAACAGGAGGACCTGGTACTGGTAAAACGACAGTGTTGGAAGTTATAGTTTCTGTTTTCGCTGATTTACATGATTTAAGTCTGGATCCAGCTGATTATTCCAATGAACCTTACCCTGTTATATTAGCTGCACCAACCGGACGCGCGGCCAAACGGATGAAAGAAACAACGGGCCTACCATCGAGCACCATTCATCGATTACTTGGCTTAACGGGTTCTGAGGAAGACCCAATGCAAGAGTCAGATCGAATGTTGAAAGGCTCCTTATTGATCATTGATGAGATGTCTATGGTGGATACGTGGTTAGCCTACCAGCTGTTGAAATCAGTTCCTAATGATATGAAAGTCATAATGGTCGGGGATAAAGATCAGTTGCCTTCTGTAGGTCCTGGTCAGGTTTTGAGAGATTTAATTTCAAGTGAAATGATTGAAAAAAAAGAATTGACTGAAATTTACCGTCAAGATGACGGGTCCTCTATTGTTTCATTAGCTCACGAAATAAAGAGAGGTCATATTCCAGTAGATTTTACTGGTAAAAAAAAGGACCGTAATTTTTTCCCGTGCGGTACAAACCGCGTTGTTGAAGTGGTCTCTTTACTGGTTACCAAAGCAATTGAAAAAGGTTATACAGCGCAGGATATTCAAGTACTTGCTCCTATATATAAAGGGCAGGCCGGAATAGACAACTTAAATAAAAATCTTCAAAACTTATTTAATCCTAAAGATGAAAATACAAAAGAAGTTGAATTCAAAGATAAATCTTACCGAATTGGTGATAAGGTATTACAACTCATTAACGAACCGGAAAGAAATGTGTTTAACGGAGATATGGGCATTATACAGGGGATCATCTCATCCAAAGAATCTGAAAATAATGTGGAAGAATTAGTTATAGATTTTGATGGTAATGAAGTGAATTATCTTAGAAATGAATGGAATAAAATAACTCTTTCATATTGTTGTTCTATTCATAAATCACAGGGAAGCGAATACCCGATGGTAATTCTACCTATAGTATATGGGTACGGAAGAATGTTGAAAAAAGATATTGTTTACACAGCTATAACACGAGCAAGTCAGACGTTACTTTTGTGTGGAGAAAAATCGGCTTTTGTTAAAAGTGTTTCAGAGAATACAACAGAACGATTAACCTCATTATCTATGCGGATCAATAGTGAAAAAGAAAAAGAGTCTATAACACTAAAAATGACCTCTCGAAATAAAGCGACTAAAACCATTGTTGAAAAGAAAAGTTATGTATTGACTTCATCTGATATAGATCGTGATTCGCTTGATCCGATGATTGGAATGGAAGATATTAGACCTTGAAAAAGGCTGGAATAAAAGCCTAGCCCAAAAAACACAATCCCATTTATATCTGATCGAATCAGAGATGAATTGAGATTGTGTTTTTATGTTTATCTATTTCTAAATATGAAGTGTGACATTTTTTCGGAATCTTTATTTCGTCGCAGTCTATTTAATTCAGACTATATCCAGAAGAGTTGTTTTACTGGTTTGACAGACATGTGTTGTACATTCTTATCTATTAATTCACCGTCTCTCTGTCCATATTGAGGGGTATAAAGTGTGAGTTCGCAAGTGGAAACTCTATGAGAATGGATTTTCGGGTGATTTAAATGTTTCTGGGTGGTTAATACCAAAAATAAGATATGCAGTAATTCCCAGAAAGAAACTTTTTCAGCAACGACTAAATCGATCAGCTCATCGGTTGCAACTGCTTGTGGATGGATAGGGATTCCTCCACCGAAGAATTTATTATTCGTACATACGACCAATAAAGCTTCACCATATGTGAATTTTCGGTCATCCGCAATTAATTTCAACGGGAAGGTTTTCTGTGAAAAATACGCGGACAAAACAGAAGCTAAGTATGAAAATTTCCCGATCGTTTGTTTATTTTTAGTCTGATCGATTTTATAGATGACCATTCCATCTATTCCAAATCCTATACTATTGACAGCTACAATATCTAGAGTGTCGGATGATCCTACTAATATGTCCAGTGATTTAGGGTTCTTTGTTTCGATTATGTTGCGTATGGATGCTTCAATGGATAAGGGTAAATTAAGAGATCGGGCAAAATCGTTTCCGGATCCGGTCGGTATATAGCCGACAGGTAAATGATTGCCGGCATTGACTAGTCCTTGAACGACCTCATTTAATGTACCATCACCTCCGACCGCAACAACAAGTGTATCGTTCTCCATTTTATTCGCAAAGGATTCAGCTAACAAAGTAGCGTGCTGCTTATACTGGGTTAAATGAATTTCATATGTACTGTCTAAAAGATCCATAACTTGTCTGATTTTATTCGTCGTTTTTTTTCCATGTCTTGAATACTCATTAACAATAAAGATTAAATGTTTATTATGCACAGTCATCACCGATTCCTATTTAATAATCATAGTATACGGGAAAACAGGATAAAAAGAAGATAAGATTAGAGATTTAAAATAAAAAAAGTTATCCTTGTATTCCACTTGCTTTAAATGTTAGAATGCTCCAGTTGACTAAATGCGTTTTATAAGGAGGATATTAGATGTTACGAGTAGCAAAAAAATACACGTTAAGTGCGGTGGATTACACCTATATAATATTTGGTTCGTTTTTGACGGCGGTCTCATTTCAAGTGTTTTTATTACCCAATAATATAGTATCAGGCGGAGTGTCCGGGTTATCTATTGCCGCGAAATCGATGTTTGGTTGGGACCCTGCTCTGTTCCAATATGCACTGAATATCCCCTTATTGGTATTATGTTTCATCCTATTAGGAAAAGAAGCTGGATATAAAACTATATTAGGAAGTTTACTCTTACCATTCTTCTTAAGTTTTATTGGACACTGGGGCCCCATTACTAGAGAACCGTTATTGGCGGCATTATATGGTGGCGGACTTACAGGACTGGGTATAGGAATTGTTTATCGAGCAAAATCATCGACAGGTGGGACAAGCGTTATTGTTCAGATACTTTATCAGCATTTGCATTTTCAATTAGGTTTCAGCACGATAGTGGTAGATGGCCTTGTCATTCTCGTTGCTTTACTAGTTTTTGACGTTGAAACAGTCATGTTCTCTCTAATCTCTCTCTTTATTGTTTCTCGTACGATCGACCTGGTACAGCTTGGGTTTAATCGTAATAAAAATGTATTTATTATTTCGGATAATCCTGAAGATATCAGACAGGAAATTCTGCACACTATGGAACGTGGCGTGACAAACTTGGGTATTCGTGGAGGATATGGAAATACAGATAAAGATATGCTTATGGCGGTTATTCAAGAGAGAGAATTCACGCTATTGAAAGAGGCTGTGCTAAAAGCAGATGCGAATGCCTTTGTTGTAGCTATGCCAGCGAGCGAAGTCTTAGGCCGTGGGTTTTCACTGCATAAGTATTTTCCAGCAAACGAAACAGAATGGACAGATACAGAATGATATGCCTCAGTTATATTATGATAAGTAATTGAGTGAGACTATCAGAGAATTATTGACTAATCGGTTTATCTACGCTATAATTTTATCATTCATAGAGGGACATGCTAAGGTGTTATCAAAGAGAGATATTCCACAGCTGAAAGAATATCACACACTATCAGTGCTACCACTCTATTATTCATATGAAATTATGACGTTACTTGGCGTTAACAAGTCTAAAGAGGTAATGACTGACTGAATAAGTTATTGCAAACAAGGTGGTACCGCGCACACTCGTCCTTGTCTGTAGTAGTTTATTCGGTTTTTTTATTTTATATACATTTTACTTTAAAGGGGAAATGACTGATGAAAAATTTATCAAGCTCAGAGTTAAGACAACTCTTTTTAGATTTTTTCAAAGAAAAAGGGCATAAAATCGAAAAGAGTGCATCATTGGTCCCGGTAGAAGATCCTACTTTACTTTGGATAAACTCTGGGGTAGCTACAATGAAAAAATACTTTGATGGATCAGTGAAACCGGATAATCCGAGAATCGCGAGTTCACAGAAAAGTATTCGAACAAATGATATTGAAAATGTCGGCGTGACTGCCAGACATCATACATTATTTGAAATGTTGGGTAATTTCTCAATTGGTGATTACTTCAAAGAAGAAGCAATTGAATGGGCATGGGAATTTTTAACAGGAGATGAATGGTTAGCGCTAGATTCAAATAAACTTTATATCACTGTCTATCCGCAAGATGACGAAACATATACGATTTGGAAAGATAAAATCGGTGTGGATGAATCACATTTAATCAAAGAAGAAGGTAATTTTTGGGATATCGGGGAAGGACCATGTGGACCGGATTCCGAAATTTTTTATGACAGAGGTATAGCGTTTAGTAATTTACCAGAAGAACATATAGAAAATTATCCTGGTGGAGAAAATGAACGATGGTTAGAAATATGGAATTTGGTCTTTTCAGAATTCAATCACAAATCAGATAATACGTATGAAGCCTTACCAAATAAAAATATAGATACAGGTATGGGACTCGAACGTATTGTATCAGTCCTTCAAGATGCTCCTACTAATTTTGAAACAGATCTATTTATGCCGATTATACGTAAAGTGGAAGAGATTTCTGAATATCAATATGGTGCAGAACCAAAAAACAAAGTAAGTTTCAAAGTCATTGCTGATCACATTCGGACGTTGGTATTTGCAATTAGTGACGGAGCGTTACCTTCTAATGAAGGTCGTGGCTATGTATTAAGACGGTTACTCAGAAGAAGCGTTATGCACGGTAGAAAGTTAGCCATTGAAAAACCATTTTTGACACAGCTTGTTCCAGTGGTTGCAGAAATCATGAAAGAACATTATCCGGAAGTCAGTGAAAACATTAAATTCATTGAGAAGGTCATCTTGAACGAAGAAGAGAGATTCCTTGAAACGTTGGCTGCAGGCTTAGATAAAGTTAAAGAAACGGTCGATCAATTAAAAGCAGATGGTCAGACAGTTATTTCAGGAAAAGATGTCTTTCAGTTATATGACACTTATGGTTTCCCTATAGAATTAACTGAAGAAGTTGTATTTGAAGAAGATATGAAAATCAATTATGAAGAATTTGAAATTGAAATGGAAAAACAACGGGATAGAGCCCGTTCTGCACGTCAAGCGGAAGGATCTATGGCTATTCAATCGTCACTTTTAAACAGCCTCAACATTAAGAGTGACTTTATTGGCTATGATACTGAGGAAATTACCAGTAAATTAGTTAAAATTATTAAGGATGATGCGTTTGCTGAAACAGCGGAACCTGGAGAATCAGTCAGACTTATATTCGATGAAAGTCCTTTTTATGCTGAAAAAGGTGGGCAAGTAGGCGATAGTGGTTTAATACTCAATGAAAATCAAACTGTTATGGCTGAGGTTACGAACGTTAAATCGGGTCCTGAA